>CBFGWJ010000265.1:0-4091 GCA_965652335.1 uncultured Gammaproteobacteria bacterium
GATTATGTTTACAAGGCCCTGGGCTTTGGCGCCGATCCGGCGGAGGCCCATCCCAACGATCCTGAATGGGGGCCGGCAGCATCCCTCAATGGCATGTACGAGGAAGTGCTGGCCGCCATGGCCACTCACCTCAACATGTCGCTTGAAAGGGTGATCACCGAGCACCAGGCCTTTCCCGCAACCCGGGATATCGAAGCGATGGCCGGGCTGATCCCCAAAGGCACGGTAGGGCATTACCGTTGGCGCTGGCGCGGTATGGTAGCCGGCAAGCCGCGGTTGACCATGACCATTCACTGGCACATGGAAACCGCCCATCTCGAAGAGGATGATCCGCCGCTGTGGACGGTGCGTATCGAGGGCCAGCCGGGCGTGCAGATGCGCATCGAGCTGCAAAAGCGCGAAGGCGACACCACGCCCACTTCGGCCGAGCAGATCGCCGTCGCCGGCACGGTGATCAACGCCATTCCCCTGGTTTGCCAAGCCCCGCCAGGAGTGATGCTGCGGCCACTGGCTACGCCGTTTTCGGATCAGTTGTCGCTGGGGAATTGATCACGAAGGGGTTTCGAATGCATATTTTCGAATGCCCCCTTTTATTCACGGCTGAACTGCTGAAAAATGTTGGTGGAGCAGGCCGGAGCCGGCCGCACGGGACATCAGCATGATTCCAAGAAATATCTTCACACCGGAACACGATGAATTCCGCCGCACGGTGCGGCGCTTCATCGAACAGGAAGTGATGCCGCACCACGAGCGCTGGGAAGAGCAGCAGCACGTGGACCGGGAAATTTTCCAGCGAGCCGGTGAGCTGTGCCTGCTGTGCGTCACGCTGCCCGAGGAGTTCGGCGGCATGGGCGTGGACCGCATATTCAGCGCCATCGTGATGGAAGAGCAGATGTACGCCGGTGCGTCCGGGCCGGGTTTTGCGGTGCACTCCGATATCGTCGCCAACTACATCGCCAATTTCGGCAACCTGCAACAGAAGCAGCAGTGGCTGCCGAAAATGGCCGCCGGCACGGCCATCGGCTCGGTGGCGATGAGCGAGCCGGGCACGGGTTCAGACCTCCAGGCCATCGCTACCCGGGCTATCAAGGATGGCGATGACTACATCATCAACGGCTCGAAAACTTTCATCACCAACGGTTATCTCTCCGACATCGTGGTGCTGGTGGCGCGCACGGGCGACAGCGGAGAAGGCTCACGCGACCTGTCGCTGATCCTGGTTGAAGCCGGCCGCGATGGATTCAGCAAGGCCAAACCCCTGAAAAAAATTGGCATGAAAGCGCAGGATACCTGCGAACTCAGTTTCAACAATGTACGCGTGCCGCGCAGCAACCTGCTGGGCGAGGCGGAAGGGCAGGGCTTCAAACAGCTGATGCGCGAATTGGGCTGGGAGCGGCTCATCATTGCCATCCTGTCGGTGGCGGGTGCCCAGGCCGCCCTGCGGCATACCCTGGACTACACGCGCAATCGCAAGGTGTTCGGCCAATCCGTAGCCAGCTTCCAGAACTCGCGCTTCAAGCTGGCGGAGATGAAAGCCGAAATCGAAATTGGCCAGGTGTTCGTTGACCGCTGCCTGCAGGAGGAGGTCGCCGGCCGGCTGAGCCCGGAAGCGGCCGCCGCGGCCAAGTTGTGGTGTTCCGAACTGCTGTGCCGCGTGGTGGATGAAGGCCTGCAACTGCATGGCGGCTATGGCTACATGCTGGAATACCCCATCGCCCGGGCCTACATCGATTCCCGTGCCGGCAGGATCTACGGTGGCAGCAACGAAATCATGAAAGAACTGATCGCCCGCGCCTTGTGATAGCCTTCTGAACAACAAGAACACATCCAATCTGGTGCCCCTGCGGAGAACTCATGGAACTGCCTGACTACCTGTCGTCACCGCTTGCGGGCGCATTGCACTGGGAAATGGAAACACCCGACCGGACCTGGCTGGTCCAGCCCATTCCGGGCAATGGTGTAATGGAGCTGAGCCGAAAAGAAGGGATGGACCAGGCGCGTCGAATGGCTTCATGGCTGCTGTCGCTGGATTTGCCCAAGGGCAGTTGCATCGCGCTCACCGGAAAAAATACCGCTCACTGGATCATCGCCGACCTGGCGATCTGGATGGCCGGCCATGTGTCCGTTCCGATGTTTCCGACCCTGAGTGCCGATATGGCGCGTTACATCCTGGAACACAGCGAAGCGCGCCTGATGTTTGTGGGCCGGCTGGATGGCGTAAGTGACAGCTGGAACTCCGTGCGGGAAATCCTGCCTGCCGGCCTGCCGCTCGTCAGGCTGCCCCTGGCGCCGGAAATCGACGCACCGGAAAGGGCGGTTTCGGACTGGGAAGAAATCGTCGCTGGCCAACCGCCGCTGCAGGAAATCGTTCCCCGCACCGTCGATGAGATGGCCACCATCATTTACACCTCGGGCACTACCGGTCGGCCCAAGGGCGTGATGCACTGCTTCCGCTCGTTGATTGCCGGGCCGATCTGCTCGATGCAGAACTGGGCGCCCAGCCTCGACGACCGCATGTTGTCTTACCTGCCACTGGCGCATGTGGCCGAGCGCCTGGCGGTGGAGGTTCCGTCGCTGTTGTTTGGCTTCCAGGTATTTTTCAATGATTCGCTGGAAACCTTCATGGCTGACCTGCGCCGCGCACGGCCGACGCGCTTCTTCGCCGTACCGCGCATCTGGACCAAGTTTTACCAGGCAGTGAACGCCAAAATTCCGCCTTCACGGCAACGACTGCTGTTTGCATTGCCGGTGATCTCCGGGAAAGTCAAAACCAGAATCCTGACGGAACTCGGCCTCGAAAGCGTTCGAATCGGCTTCACGGGCGCGGCTCCGCTTCCGGCACACATCTTCAGCTGGTACCGGAACCTCGGCCTGGAGCTGGTGGAAGTTTTTGGCATGACTGAAAACGGCGCCACCTCGCATTCCACCCGAATTGGCGAGCCGGCTCCGGGCACGGTGGGCCGGACGCTTGACGGTGTTGAGTGCCGCATCGCGGACGACGGCGAAATCCTGGTGAAAAGCCCAGGGCGAATGATGGGTTATTACAAAATGCCCGAGGAAACGGCGGCGGCTTTTACCGAAGATGGCTTCCTGCGCACGGGTGACCGCGGTGAACTGGATGAAGCCGGCAGGCTGCGCCTCACCGGCCGTACCAAGGACCTGTTCAAAACCAGCAAGGGCAAATACATCACGCCGGTGCCGGTGGAAAACCGGCTGGCGACCTTTCCCGGTCTGGAGGCCGTCTGTGTCACCGGACCCGGCCTGCCGCAACCGTTTGCGCTGGCCCTCACTTCACCGGGTGTCCCTGACCCGGCAACAGTGGCACAATTCGAGGCTGCACTGGCGGCGCACCTCGATGCGGTCAATGCGCAGCTGATGGAGCATGAACGGCTTTCCTGCCTGGTGATCGTCAAAGGCCCCTGGACCACCGACAGCGGCTTGCTGACGCCGACCCTGAAAATCCGCCGCAACGCCATTGAAGAACGTTATCTTGAACGCGCTGAAAGCTGGTGCCAGAGCGGGCAGAAGATCATCTGGGAATCCTAGCCATTCAACTGTGGCTGGGCCTGAATTTACTGGAAGGGTAAAAACATGAAGAAAACCGGGTTTGTGGCGGGCGCATGGCGCTGGCTCAAGCGCATCGTGTTGGGCTTGTTGATCCTGCTGCTGGCCGCAGTGGCATTTGGCGCGGTTTATGAGTTCAACGCCCGGCGCCAGGCACACGAACTCTTCCCGCCTCCCGGGCAGCTGGTGGATATCGGCGGCCGCAACATGCACCTCGATTGCCGTGGCGAAGGATCGCCCACTGTCATACTCGAATCCGGGCTGGATACCAACGGTTCACTGGCCTGGGACAAGGTGCATGACGACCTGGCGGCCATCACCCGTACCTGTGCCTATGACCGTGCCGGGATCATGTGGAGCGACCCGAAGTCGACCCCGCAGCATGCTGATGCCGTGGCCGAAGACCTGCATGCCACCCTGCAGGCAGCGGGCATCAACGAACCGCTGGTGATGGTCTGCCATTCGCTGGGAGGGCCTTACATCATGAGTTATACGCGTTTGTATCCTGATAAGGTCAAGGGAATGGT
>CBFGWJ010000266.1:0-4084 GCA_965652335.1 uncultured Gammaproteobacteria bacterium
GCCAAACTCGACGCCGACATCCTGCAATTGCAGCAGCGCTGGGCTGAAGTGAATTACCAGCTCGAGGGCAAAACCCGCATCACCGAATTCGAGGCATTGGTGCAGGCAGCCAACACCGTCACAGCCCAGTATCCGGATGCGGCAGCTGCCTGGATCTGGAGCGGCATCATCAAGTCCACCTGTGCCGGCGCGAAGGGCGGGCTCGGGGCTCTGAAGTTGGCCAAGCAGTCCAAGGCCGATCTCGAAAAAGCCATGGAGCTGGACGCCGATGCGCTGCAGGGTTCGGCTTACACCAGCCTGGGAACGCTGTATTTCTCGGTACCGGGTTGGCCGGTGGGGTTTGGTGATGACGACAAAGCCGAGGAACTGCTCAAGCATGCACTGCAGTTAAATCCCGACGGTATAGACCCCAACTATTTCTATGGCGACTTCCTCATGCGCGAAAAGCGCTGGTCCGAAGCCCGCGACTATCTGGTCAAGGCCCAGGCCGCGCCGCCCCGGCCGAACCGGCAGGTGGCTGATGCCGGCCGCCACAAGGAAATCGAGAAGGCATTACAGGAAGTTGCCAAGCATCTGTAAGATAACCGGGTGAGCCGGGTAACCGCCATCCAGGCAACCGGCGGCTTTTCAAACGGGAACCCGGCATGCTGATTTTGCTGGTTGAAGACGACCTTGCTTTGTCCAAAGCACTGCAACAGGCCCTGCAGAAGCAGGGCTATTCGGTTAATGCGGTGGAACGCGGCAAGGCCGCGTTGCACGTGGTGCAAACCGATGCGCCCGACATCGTGATCCTGGATCTCGGCCTGCCGGACATGGATGGCCTGGCGGTGTTGAAGGGCATTCGTGAATCCCGGGTTGACCTGCCGGTGTTGCTGTTGACCGCGCGCTCCAGCCTGGAAGACAAGATTGCTGGCCTGGACAGCGGTGCGGATGATTACCTGCCCAAGCCGTTTGAGATGACCGAGCTGTTTGCACGGTTGCGCGTGCTGGAGCGTCGACTCAGCACCAGCAAGAGTGCCGATATTCGCGTGGGCGATGTGGCGCTGGATATCAATCGGGGTGAAGTGACCCTGCGTGGCGAGCCGGTGGAGCTGTCCAGGCGCGAGTACATGCTGCTCAAGAGCCTGATGGAAAGCGCTGGCCGCGTACAAACCCGCAACACCCTGGAAACCCGTCTGTACAGCTGGGGGGAGGAAGTTGCCAGCAACGCGCTGGAAGTGCACATCCATCATTTGCGCAAGAAACTCGGAGCGCAGTTCATCACCACCGTTCGCGGCGTGGGCTACAAGGTTCCGCAGGCATGAATTCCATCCGCGTGTATCTCGTGGTGGTGATCCTGGCCGCCATTACGCTGTTCAGCTTCCTGGCGGCCTTGCGTGGTTACCAGTCCAGCATGCAGGAGGCTGACCGGTTGTTTGACAAGCAGCTGCTGGATACCGCGCGGCTGATCGCGAATATCCATACGGAGAATATGGCGCGCAATATTTCGCATGACAGCGCCATCGCTTTCCAGGTCTGGCGGGGCGAAGAGCTCCAGGCATGGTCTTCCAACGCGCCGGACAAACCCCTGGGGCCGCTGCAGGCGGGTTTCGGCTACGCCAACTTCGACGGGTTGCGCTGGCGCACCATCGCCTACCATGATCCGCTCACCGGCTACTGGGTGCTGGCGGCGGAACGTACCGACCAGCGCTATGCCCTGGCGGAAAACGTGATCCTGAAATCGGTCTTCCCGATTCTGCTCGGCCTGCCCATCATCGGCCTGCTGATCTGGCTGATCGTCAGCCAGGGCCTGCGCCCGCTGCGCAACCTGGCCAACATGCTGGGCAGCAAGCAACCCGAAGACCTCAGCCCGCTGGTGATTGAATCCCCGCGCCGCGAACTGGCCAAGATCATTGCCTCCAGCAATGGCCTGCTGCAGCGGCTCGAAACCTCGCTGCAAAGAGAGCGTCAGTTTGCTTCCGATGCCGCGCACGAACTGCGCACGCCCATCAGTGCGCTGAAAGTCCAGCTGTATAATCTCGAGCAAAGCCTGGGAAATCATCCGGTGGTGGAAGAGCTGAACGCCACGGCTGAACGGCTGGCGCATATCGTGGAACAGATCCTGGCGCTCTACCGCAGCTCACCCGACCAGTACAACGCCAGCTTTGTGTCCATCGACCTGTCAAGCCTGGCACAGGAAGTCATGGCCGAGGAGTACAGCAGTTTTGACCGAAAGCAACAAACCCTGGAGTTTCACGGTGATTCCGCACTGATCCTGGGGGACCGCTTCGCGCTTGCCACGTTGATCCAGAACCTGCTCAGCAATGCCAGCAAGTACACCCCGACGGGAGGCAGGATTAAAGTCAGTGTCGGGCAGCGGATGCGTGCCGCATTCCCGGCCGGGGACAGCAGTTCCGGCAAGCGATCAGGACCACTCCGGGGCGAGGTGATCCTCAGCGTGGCGGATTCCGGTCCGGGTATTTCCGAGGCCCAGAGGGAGATGGTGTTCAACCGTTTCTATCGAGTGGACGGTGACCGCCACCGATCCGGCGAATCGGGTTGCGGACTTGGCCTGGCTATCGTCAAGCGCATCGTGGAACTGCACCATGGCAGTATCGAGGTTTCCGCATCAGCAAGCCTGGGTGGCGCGGCTTTTGAAGTCCGCTTTCCACAATATGTGGCAAGCCATTCGGCCAACCTGGACCATGGCCGGCGAACAGCACACTATCCGGAGCCACGCATTTTGTCATGATCAGGACTTCGTTCAGGTTGCTCGCGGGTTTGCTGGCGCTGTTTGCGTTGCAGGCGCATGCTGCAACGCCGGTAGTGGAAATCGAGATTCGCGATCACCTGTTCTATCCCGATGTGGTGGAAATTCCGGCCAACACCAAGGTGAAGCTGCTGATCCGTAACCTCGACCCCACTCCGGAAGAATTTGAGAGCTACGAGCTGAATCGCGAGAAAGTAGTGGCCGGCAACAGCGAAACCGTGGTGTTCATCGGGCCGCTGCCGGCCGGGGAGTACCCGTTTTTTGGCGAGTTCTTTCCCAAAACCGCCCAGGGCAAGGTGGTGGTGAAATGAGCCGGCGGCCCGGAAGCAAGGGGATCTGGCGGTCATGTTGAGCAACGCCGTCATCCTCATCCTGCAGGAAACCCTGGAGGCAGCCCTGCTGATCAGCGTGCTGGCCGCGGTGTGCTTTTTGCATCGCATACGCTACAGCTGGCTGCTGTGGGGATTGGCAGGCGGCCTGGTGCTCGCCAGCATTTATGCCTGGAACCTGCAGCGGGTTTCTGAATGGTTTGATTACGTGGGCCAGGAAGTCGTCAACGCAGCCCTGCAGGCAGCCATCAGCCTGTTGCTGGTAGTGTTCTACGCCGTACTGCCGCCCAAACCCGTGGCGCAACCAGGCCACATGGCGACCCCTGCCTTTGAAAGCAGGCGCGCCACGCTGATGGTTGCCACCGGCATTGTCATGCTCACCATTTCGCGCGAGGGCTCTGAAATCGTGCTTTATCTCAGCGGACTGGTCCGGCAGAAAGACCACCTTCAGGCGGTACTGATGGGCAGTGGCGTGGGCTTTGGTATCGGCCTCAGCATCGGCTTCCTGATGTTCTATGGTTTGCTTGGCCTGGCGCCGAAATGGGCCTCGCGGGTTACCGCATTCCTGCTGGCACTGTTCTCCGGCAACATGCTGTCTCAGGCTGCCATGCAGCTGATACAAGCCGACTGGTTGTCGGCCGGCCAACCTTTGTGGGATAGCTCTGACTGGCTGCCGGAGCAGACCGTGCTGGGTGAGCTGCTTTATGCCCTGGTGGGTTATGAAGCTACGCCTCCTGCCTGGTACGTGCTGAGCTACGGTGTAGGGTTCGCCGGTGTCGCGACCATCATCCTGCTGCGTTCAGGACGTCAAGCGGCGTGGGCTCCATGAGGCGGGTTGCAGCCATCAGGCCTTGGGCGTGGCTGCTGATGGCTGGCCTGTGGTTTTCTTCGGTCGTGCCATCGGCCGCACTGGCGGATGGGCTGGTGATCGACAAGATCTACCACCCCTACGTGCAGCCGCTGGAGCAGGAACTCGAGTGGCGCGCGTCCCTGCAGGATCACCAGC
>CBFGWJ010000267.1:0-4083 GCA_965652335.1 uncultured Gammaproteobacteria bacterium
CACCCTGGGAGGCGCCGTTGGCCTGGCCATGGTCAGCGCCGGCGAAAGCGGTACGGTGAATGCGGAATACCTGAAGGAAGGCAAGTGGGAAGTAGACATTGCCGGCCGCATCTACCCGGCCGAGCTGTCATTCCGGCCCTTCTATGACCCGAACATGGAGCGCATCAAAACCTGACCTGGGATACCGAAGGCCCTGACGGATGGGCGAAGCCTTGATGATTCACCTTCATTGCTAGAGGCAACATGCCCGCATTCGATTCGGTAATCCTCATGGCTTACAGGCCTGGAAAGTGAAATTGATGCCCTGTTCCTGGCCGTCGGCGCCTGGGCCTGAAATCGTTGCCAGCAGCGCTTCGCCCTCGCGGCGGTAGACGATTTTCTGCGGAAAGTCGTGCTCGGGATTCTGCACTTCAAACCGGTTTTCCGCCACGCGGGTGGAAGTGAAAACCGTGGGCGGCACGCCGCCAGGCTGGGCGATGAATCGCAGGGTTTCTCCCGAGGTTTCAATACGCAAAAACTCAAAGCCCGTTGCCTTGCCGTCCTTCACCGTGCGGCTGATACCCAGCAGCAGACCACCGGATTCGGGTAACCAGAATTCTTCGACCAGCCCGGTGGCGGTGGCCATGCACCAGTGGCCTGCCAGCCAGGCCAGCGAGTCTGTGTGAGATTGAACGGCGGCCGCCTGCCCGGCACCCGCCACGGTTGGCGCCGCATATGCCAAAGCACACAACAGAGCAAGCATGCGGGCCGGGACGGTGTTTTTCATGATTACCTGCCTTCGGTTGGAACCGCTTTGCACGCCACGCCACACCGGGTTCCATGGCTGTGCAGCATTTGATGGTACGGATCATGCCCCAAAATCGGCTACTATCCCATACCTCGAATTGGCGCTGGGATCGGGTGAAACCATGCAGGATAAAGATCGGCAACTGGGACTCAATCGCGACATCACGCGACGCGACTTCATTCACGACGTCGGCCTTGGCGCATTGGCGCTTGGCCTGCCCGGCTCACTTTGGGCAACCGACATGCAAGCCCCGCCGCCCGGCGCCTACTACCCGCCCACGCTGACCGGCCTGCGCGGCTCCCACCCCGGCGCGTTTGAAACCGCTCATGCACTGGCCCGTGAAGGCAAGGCGTTCGATTCCGGCAAGTTGCTCGATGAATACTACGACCTGGTGGTGGTAGGTGCCGGTATCAGCGGCCTGGCGGCGGCGTATTTCTTTCGCCAGCAACACGGTGCGGATGCGCGAATCCTGATCCTGGACAACCATGATGACTTTGGCGGCCATGCCAAGCGCAACGAGTTTCACCAGGGCGGGCCGATGCGGCTGGCCTGGGGCGGCACGGTGAACATGGAATACCCCTACTACAGCGATGTGGCCATGGGCCTGGTGAAGGAACTCGGCATCGACATTCCGCGCCTGCTGGAGGATTTCAAGTTTGATTTCTCCACCAGGTCCTACGGGCTTGGCACCGGCATCTTCTTTGATGCAGCACATTACGGGAAGGATGTGCTGGTGAAGGGCATCGAATTCCGCAACAGCGACCTCAAAGGCCTGGCGGAAAAATGCGACCAGTTCCCGATCTCGCAGCAGGGGCGGGATGCGCTCAAGGCTTACCTGACCACCGAAACCAATGTACTGGAAGACATGGACGATGCCGAGCGCCTGGCCTACCTCGAAAACACCAGTTTCCCCGATTTCCTGCGCCAGCATTTCAGCATGCCTGAAGATGCGATCCAGCTGTTCCGCAACGGCCCCAGCGGTTTCATGGGCCTGAAAGCCGAATACAATTCGGTGGCCGAATGCATTGCCGTGGGTTTACCCGTTTCACACGTGCTCGGTGGCCTGGGTAAACGCGACCCCGGCGAACGCCACAGCCCGGTGGCCATGTTCCCTGACGGCAACAGTTCCATCGCCCGTCTGCTGGTGCGGGCCCTGATTCCCGAGGCCTTCCCCGAAATGGCCGCCGATGCGGACGCGCACAGCATCGTCACCCAAAGGCTGGACTATTCCCAGCTCGACCGGCCGGGTTCAAAAGTCCGGTTGCGGCTCAATTCCACCGTGGTCCATGCCGGTAACCAACCGGCTGAGCAGGCCGGCCACCCCTACGTTGCTTTGTCCTATGTGAACAACGGCGAAGTGCAGCAGGTGCAAGGTGACCAGGCGGTTATGGCCTGTTACAACAACATCATCCGGCACCTGGTGCCGGAATTGCCCGAGGCGCAGAAGGAAGCGCTGGCCAAGTGCGTCAAGCGCCCGCTGATGGTGGTGAACGTGGTGCTGAAAAACGGTGAGGCACTGAAGAACACCGGCGTCGGCAGCGCCTACCTGGCGGGCAGCTACCTGGATCACATGCAACTGGTTACCGGAGTAAACGTCGACAGTTACCACCCTGAATGGCGTGCGGAAGATGCCTGCGTGATGCAGTTTTACGCCGGCCTGGGCATCGAGGTGCCGAAGGGCACTTCAGTGGCGGAAATGACCCGCCTCACACGCATGTGGCTGCTGGAGCAGAAATTCGAGGATTTCGAACGTGAAATCCGCAGCGTGCTGAATGGCATTTACGGTTCAGCCGGGTTCAATGCCGCCGATGACATTCTCGCCATCATCGTCAACCGCTGGCCGCACGGCTATGCGCGCGACCATGTGGACCTGGAAGATGCCGACTGGAACACTGAACCGGCGCCCAACGTGGTGGGCCGGCAGCGTTGCGGGCGCATAACCATCGCCAATTCAGATGCAGGGGCCGACGCCTATACCCACACGGCAATCGACCAGGCCTGGCGGGCAGTGAATGAGCTGATGTAGGAGGCAGCCATGCTGCCGACAAACCACGCATCTGTCGCGAGCATGGCTCGCTCCTGCATGGTAAATTTCCCATGCTGCCCCCATTGTTTCGGGCAGCACTGATCGAGGAACTGAAATGCCTGACAAAACCGAACGCGCGATACTGGCCGGAGGCTGCTTCTGGGGCGTGCAACAGCTGATCCGCCGCCTGCCGGGGGTGATCTCCACCCGCGTGGGCTATTCCGGCGGTGAGGTGGAAAACGCCACCTACCGCAACCACGGCAACCATGCCGAAGCCACCGAAATCATTTTCGATCCCGACAGGATCAGCTTCCGCGAGCTGCTGGAGTTCTTCTTCCAGATCCACGACCCCAGCACATTGAACCGCCAGGGCAATGACCTCGGGACCAGCTACCGCTCGGCCATTTTCTACACCAGCGAAGCCCAGCGCCAAATCGCCGAAGACACCATCGCCGATGTCGACGCCTCAGGCATCTGGCCCGGCAAGCTGGTGACCGAAGTCACCGAGGTCGGCCCGTTCTGGGAAGCCGAGCCGGAGCACCAGGATTATCTCGAGCGTAACCCGAACGGCTATACCTGCCACTTCGTGCGCCCGGGCTGGAAGCTGCCAAGGCGCAAGACTGCCTGAATGCCAGGGACTGAACGCAAGGAACCGATCACCAAGCGCGTGAAAGCAAAAGCCCGGTCGCACCTGGCTGGATGCGAAAGCCTGAACGCCTAAGGCAGAACGCGAACACCTGAACATGCCGGGACGCCGGCCGGCAACCCCAATGCGGACCAGTCACGACGGGTTCGTATCCTCAGTTGCCTCAAGCACCGCCTGATAGTCAGAATCCCGCACGCCCTGCAGGATGTCGTCCACATGGTCCACCGGAATCTGCAGCATCTGCAACGCCGTTGCGCCAAGGCGCAGGCTGGCTTCGATCGCTTCCGGGTAAGCATGGGTTGCGCCGGCTTCCAGCAGTTCTGCCGTTACGGCCAGGTCCCGCGCGCGGGCGATAATCGGTACCTGTGGACAATGCTGCCGCAGGAAGGCGACTGCCCGCAGGGCAGTGGCCGCATGATCCACCGTGATGACCACCAGGGCGAATCGCTCCACGTGGATGGCCGCCAGCAGGTCGGGATCCGAGATGTCCCCATAAATCACCTGGTGGCCATCGGCGCGACCCTGCGCCACGCGGGCGGGATTGGTATCCAGCGACAGGTACTGCACTCCACTGGTTTCCAGCAACACGGCAATGGTATGGCCCATGCGGCCGTAGCCGCCGAT
>CBFGWJ010000268.1:0-4077 GCA_965652335.1 uncultured Gammaproteobacteria bacterium
AACCCTCCGGGTCCACCAGGTAGTCGCTGCTGGGTTCGCCTTCGTTGGCCACCAGGACAAAGTCACCATTGGGCGTGAAGGTGATCATGTCCGGCAGGGCGCCGGCCGGAATTGCCACCAGGAACTCACCATCCACGTTGTAAAAGGCCGCCCAGCCATTGGCCTGCCTGTTGGCATTCTCGACGGCCACCGCGACCAGCCCACGATGCACCGCCACGCTGTTGACGCCGCCCGCCAGCGGCAGGTCGGCCAGCACATCAATGGAGTTGACCAGCGCAGGGGCGGTTGGGTCGGAGATGTCCAGCACGTCAACGCTGTTGGCGTTGGCGTTGACCACGAACAGCTGTTCGCTTCCCCGGTCGTAGGCCACGATTTCCGCCGCGCCTTCGGCAAATACGCCGCTGTGGTAGCTGCCCAGTTCGTGCAGGCTGATGTTGACCGGATTCTTGGCATATACCGGGGCCGAGATTGCAATGATGGCGGATGTGAGGATCTTGCGTTTCAACATGTCGAGGATTCTCCGAAGCTTGGGACCGGGTTGAATGAACCGGTGCCAAGTTAGCGACCGCGCATGTTGGTTTAATGACGGTTTGGTTTAAGTTTCATGACATGTTGATGCCGCGGAGAGCTTGCCCTTGACCGTAGGAGGGGGCGTTGCCCCCGACGTTTCCCGGGTCGCAGGCAACGCCCGCTCTCACAGTAATGCCCGCTCCTGAAGGGAGAATCAGCCTATCGGGCTGCCGGGCGGTGTTGGATTGGCTGGTGCCGCGGGTATTGCTGTTTGCTGCTCCAGAAAGGTGCGGATTTGCTGCCGGGCGGCGACAGCCTGGGCATCACCTTTTCTTGCCTTACTGCCCAGGCCGTCCTCCAGCCTGACCAATTGGCCGAGGCCGAGCGCGCGCGTGCTGTCCGCCGAGCCCGGCTCGCTGGCCAATGCCATCAGGTGTCGCAGCAGCAGCCAGCCAACTTCGGTTTGAATGGTATTCAAGTACTTATCGGAAGTATTCCTGGCCAGCCAGCTTTGATCAACCAGCCTGGCCAGCAGGTCCTGCGGATCGGGTTGGGCCGGGTCCAGCGCGTGCTGCTCGGCGAGCCGGGTCAGGCGCTGCGCTTGCAGCAGTTCCGCCAACACCAGGGCCGCACCGGCCCGCGCAGGCGCCAGGTGATCAAACGGCGCGCCGGTTGCCGTGGGAAAATTTTCACGGTCGCGGCGGTACTCGGTTGGCGGTGGCGGAACGAGATAACGCAGGTTTTGCGGCAAGGCCAGCACAGCGGGTTCCAGCAAACCCAACAGTCTGTTCACTGCGTTGGCCTGCACATCGGCATCCACCGGTGATACGGCTCTTGGCTCGTCGCCACGCAAACGGTAGTCGTAGTTCAGCCCGCCGAGCAGTTTGGCCACGGCTTCCACCTGGTAGCGGTGCAGCAAGTACACTGGCACCAGCCGGCCTTCCAGTTCGAACAGAGCGGTACCGTCGGGAATGGTGGCGGCTGAAAATTGCTGCAGCGCCACCTGGCGAATGGCCAGCAATTCATCCAGGCGCTTGATGGCATCACTGCCGTTGTCCCACAGGTTTGCGGCGGGATGCGCGCTGCCCGGAGCACGCGCGTCCTGGTCAGTGATGAACAAGAGGCTCTGGTCCTGGGCCTGCTGCAGGATGGCCGCCAGGCCGGAGCTTTCAGTTCCGGCAGGGAATTCGCTGTAACCGTAGCGCACCGCCAGTTTGTCCCAGGCGCTGACGCCGGTCCGGTAGGCTTTGTCCAGCCGGATGACGCCCTGCTCATCCAGGTAGATATCGGGATGCGGATAGTCCATCACCGAGGCATCGCCATCGTAGGAGGCGGCGAAATTGTGGTCAATGCCCAGCGTGTGCCCGACCTCGTGCGCCGACAATTGGCGCAAGCGGGCCAGGGCCATTTCCCGCGCAGCTTTCACACCTGCCCCTTCACCGTGGAACGGAGCTGTCAGCGCCTCGGCAATCATTTGGTCCTGCCGCACGCGCAGGGAACCGAGGCTCACGTGGCCCTTGATGATCTCGCCGGTACGCGGGTCGGACACGCTGTATCCGTAAGACCAGCCGCGCGTGGCGCGGTGCACCCACTGGATGACGTTGTAGCGTACGTCCAGCGGGTCGGCATCTTCAGGCAAAACTTCCACCTTGAAGGCATCGGGAAAGCCCGCTGCGGCAAACCCATCGGCCCACCAGGAAGCACCTTCGATCAGGGCGCTGCGAATTGGTTCGGGTGTGCCGTTGTCAACGTAGTAAGTGAGGGTCTCACCCTGTTTCAGGCGATGGCGGTAAATCAGGCGCTGGTCCATGGCGCGTTCCAGCGGCACGGCGTAATCCTTGAACTGCAGCGCGAAGTAGCCCGAACGCGGATGAAATGCGCGGGGTTCGTAACCGGCTTCGGGTAGCTGCACGAACTGGTGGGTGACCCGCACGGTCATCGAATCCGGAGTCGGGGTCACGTCCTGGATGAACCGGCCGGGCTCGCTGCCCTTGAAGGTCAGCACGGTGGGGATCAGCGTGTTTCGGGGAAAGTTGCGGATCCCGGCGGTGTCGACTGCGGAGCGGCCCGCATCCAGCTCAAAACTGCCCTGCTCCAGTTCCTTGATGTAGGTGGAGATACGCGTCATGTCCGACACCAGCATGGGCGTGAGGTCGATGTTCACTGTGGCGGCGCCGGGATTGGTAATCTCGAAGCCGGCGATCACCGACTGGGCAAAAGCCTGGGTCACCGCCCGCTGCTCGGCCACGTTGGCGGTGTTGGCGCGGAATTCCAGGTTGGGCTCGACCATCAGCACCTTATTGCCGAAACGTTCGAAGCGCACCAGCCGGGTGCGCTGCAGCTGGCCCCGATCCAGCCCCAGGTCGTTTGAGCCCACTCCCGACTGCAGAGCAGGGACGTAAAGGTATTCAACCGGCAGTGATGGCAGGTTGAGCAGTACCTGGCCGGTGTCCGGCTTGACCTGGAGGTCCAGCAATCCCGGTTCATCGGCACAAAGGGTGGTCGTAGCCGCAAGCAGCAGTGCCAGCAGCAGGCTGGGCAGGGAAACAATTTTTTTCACTGGAGAATCCTGAACTTGTGTTGGCGTTCAGGTTACCACTTTCCGGCGGGTGGCAATATGCGTCAGGCGCGGCCGGGGCCAGGAGCAGGCGGCAGCACGATGGGCTCATCCAGCACGCTGTAGTGTTGTTCAAACAGGTGCCTGTGCTTGCTGTCGCTCACGTGCCGGCAAAGGTTGTACTCGAAGCCGAGATCCCGTTCGCCACATACCAGGCGGCTGGGAAATCGGCCCAGCAACGGCGTGATCGCCAGGGTGAAGGCCACCGGGCCGGTGATGTGCCTCACCCGCAGGCCCACGCCATCGCATTCCGGGTCATAGTGTTCCAGATTGCTCACCACCTGTTTGATGACAGCTTCAAGGAATGGGTGCCCCGGCCGGCAAACCAGGAAACACTGCTGGAATTCACCGCGCGGATTGGCTATTTCCGGATACGTGCCCCACTGTTCGTGCTCGCTGCCAGGGCCATTGTTCCAGTGTGACAGCAGGAACTGGTCATCAGCGTGAATGACTTCATCCAGCGTGCGGTGAAACGTGCTCTTGATGTCCAGGTAAACGCCCCCTTCGCGAAACAGCAGCAGGTAGCGGAACAGGTCGGCCCGCGCGGCCCCGTAACGCGGGTTGATGCGCCGGTAGAGGGCCGAGTGCCGCGGAAAGTGGCGGTCGATGTATTGCTTGATGTCCGCATCACTGTAAAAGCGGTACGTCCAACCCGGGTTGCGTTCACGCAGTGCCGTGATGCTGTCCACAATCAATGGCGGCAGCGGTTTGCTGCCGGAAGTCTGGTGAATGATGCGTGGTATCACGATTGGACGGGGCCCATCAGCGCGTACGATACTGGCTGGGCGACAGGCCGAAAGTACGGTGAAAAGCCGCCGTAAACGCGCTGGGGCTGCTGTAGCCCACATCGTAGGCGGTCAGGGTGATGGAGCGTCCGGCGCCCATCAGCGACAATGCTTCCATCAGGCGCATCTGCTGCCGCCATTCCGCGAAACTCATGCCGGTTTCCT
>CBFGWJ010000269.1:0-4066 GCA_965652335.1 uncultured Gammaproteobacteria bacterium
GCCGGGTTCATCGAGGCGGACTTGCTGAGTGACAGGTCCGCGCGTCGCGGGTCGACCTCCGTATCTTCTTCCTCCTCGTTGTCGTCCGGAATGGGATCATCCAGTTGCGAGTCCACCACAGCGGTGTTTGCCAATGGCCCGGGCTCCGTGGGCGTAACAGTGATCACCACGGTAGCGCTGCCCTGGTCGGCAATCGTGCCCAGCTGGCAGGTCACCAGGTTGCCGGTCTCATCACAGCTGCCCTGGCTGGGAAGCGCCGAGCCGAACTCCAGGCTGGCCGGCAGCTGGTCGGTTACGACCACCTGGGTGGCATCGTCCGGTCCGTCATTGAACACGGTCAGGGTATAGGTGAAGGCATCGCCAACCACGGCCGGATTCACCGACGCAACCTTGTCCATCGACAGGTCAGCCGAACCCGGGTTCACCGTAGAGTCTTCGGAGTCGGTGTTGTCATCAGGCTCCGGATCATCCACGTCCGACGTTACGGTAGCGGTGTTGGAGAGACCACCCTCAGCCTCCGGGATCACGATGATGGTCACTTCCGCCCCGGCGCCATTGGCGATCGGGCCGAGGTTACATGTCACTGTGCCGGCAAGCTCGGTACAACTGCCCTGGCTGGCCACGGCGGACTGGAAAGTCACGCCGGCCGGCAGGGTATCGGTTGCAATCACTGTGCCGGTGTCGTCCGGCCCGGCGTTGTTAATGGTCAGTGTGTAGGTCAACGGCTGGCCAACAATCACCGGGTCCGGGCTGTCCGTTTTGACCAGGGACAGGTTGGCGCTGGCTTCGGCCACGGTGTCCACAGTGGTATCTGCTTCGGCGTTGTTGTTTTCGGGAGTCGGGTCGCTGGTACCGGAACTGACCACCGCGCTGTGTTGCAGCGAGGCGGGAATCGGCGGCGTCATGACGATCACGATATCCGGGGTGGCACCGTTCGCCAGGGTGCCGAGGTTGCAGGTCACGGTAGTGACATTGACGCTGCAGCTGCCGACCGATGGTGTTACGGAGTCCGGTGAAATTCCGGGCGGCAGGGTGTATTGCACCACGGCATTTTCAGCCGGGTCGGGGCCGTTGTTGACGACATCGATCGTGACTGTCAAAGGCTGTCCGGCCTCTATTGGGTCGGGAGTATCCGTAATGGTGATCTCCAGGTCTGCCGAGCCGGGCGCGGGCGTTGCGGTGGATTCCTCGGAATCGGAATTGTCCGCCAGGTTGGGGTCGTGCGAGTCAGAACTGACAGAAGCGGAAGTCTGCAGGTTACCCGGCGCTGTTGGCGCAACTGTTACCGTCACGGAGGTGTTGCCGCCATTGGCAAGGTCCCCAAGATCACAGCTGACCGTTCCTGCTGATTCATTGCAGCTTCCCTGGTCCGGCACGGCCGACACAAAAGTCACACCGGCCGGCAACAGGTGTTCCAGCATCAAGGCAGTTGCTGAATCCGGTCCGCCGTTGCTGATTTCCAGCATGTAAACCAGGTTTTCGCCCACCATGACTGGGTCGGGGCTGTCGGAGATCGTCACTGACAGGTCAGCCTCGGCACAGGTGACCTCGGCCTGTGTCTGGGAAATGATCACATCACCGGTAACATCGGTGATGATGCCCGCGATGGGCAGTTGATCAAGGGAAATGTGAATTGCATTCACTGTGATGCCGCGGCTGGTCGTGCCGTCACCGGTCAGAATCTGTTCGTTCAAAACGATGCGCAGGTGGCCGCCCAGCAGGTCCAGGTCCAGCAGGACCGTGTTGGGCGCGGGGCTGGCGTCCAGGGCCCCAACGATACCGGCCAGCTCACCCAAAGCGCTTACCAGGCTGGCGCCCACCAGGCTGGTGGTGCCGCTGGCGGTGAGCCCGGACTCACAAGTACCTGAAGCCGAAGCGGTTGATACCACGGCGTCCGCATCGATACCCACCAGCAGGGGCAGGAGGATGTTACCCAGCAAGGTCAGGTCCACATCGGCAACGCTGGCCGCTGAATTGGCCTCGGGGGAGTCGTCTCCGCTGGTTTCGACCTCCAGCAGGCCAGTATCCAGTATTCCCACTGCAACCGCGGGAAGTACCGAGAGTTTTACCAATGCGTCCACGTCAACGCTGGCAAGGCTGTCCGAGGTGCTGTAGGGCGGCGGAGTGCCGTCGCTGACCATGGGCAAGGGTCCGCTTTGGGCTTCAACCGTTACCAGGCTGAATGCGGAATCGATGGACAGGTCTATGCTTTCACCGAAAGCAGAGCCTGAGGAATCCTGAGCCTGGGCAACTCCTGCCGCCAGAAGCAAGTACAAGGTTGCGGTTAGCCTGAAAACCTTCTGAAATGTCGACATATCACTCTCCATTTTTCATATGCCATTGGAAATGCCGGCGAGAGAACTCTTCGAAAGCAGTCCGGTTGCTTTCGAAACAATCGAGTTTCGCCAGGTTTGTGGGTAAATCCGTGTGCGATGACTGCATCTGCAAGGGCGGTGCAGTTGACAGCAATCAAGCGCGTGGAGGTTGCGGGGATGTCGTGGAAACAAAAAACAGCAGTATTGTTACTGATTCGTATCATTAAAAATCCTTTTCAAAAGCTGCTGGCAGACTTTCCGTGCCTGCCAGGTTTTTCCAGTTCTTGTAATGACCTCCAGGTGAAAAAATGAACCTCCTTTATTATGTATACGCCCCTGCTCGCAGAATTTCACGTACCAATTTGGAATAACCAACTCGCAAAAACCAGACTATCGGCGGGAGGTTGCGTTTAATACTATGAAAAATATGCAAAATTTAAGTCCGCAAGACCAAACCCCAGGCTTTGACTTGATGGGACATCGTAACCTGGTGGTGGGCCTGGAGATGATCCAGTCACTGAAGAATGTGGCGTTCCTGTCGAAGTCCCGCAAAACGGGGACATGCCTTGCCAGGTTTTCAGCTTTACTTACAAAACATCCGTCGCGCCTCGTCGGAGGCGGAGTTGAGGCGTTCAAGGGCTCCGGGCTGGGATTTTTCCAGGCGCTCCGCCACTTGCAGCAGCTGGTCCACTGACTGCAGGAGATCCGGAGTGCTCAGGCCGCACTTGACGGCTGCCAGGGTCAGCACTGAAGTGTTGCTGATGCTGTTGCCGCGCATGGCGAACCCCCAGGCCTCGAGCTCCACCAGCGCCAGCAATCCCAATGGTTCCCGCTCGTCCAGGTTGCGCCAGGTGTATTCACGGGATTGTTCACGGCGTTGCAGTTCTTCATCCCAATTCTCAAACGCGAGTTTCGCCGCCGGGGATTCGCGGATCAGTGTGGCGAACAGATAACGCGCCACCGGGTTGCCGGCATCCGCCTGCGCTTCCAGGTTACTCCAGAAATCGTCGTTCACCAGCCGGCGCGCAGCTTCGCAGCGGAAAAAGATATCCCATTGGCTGCTTTCAAAGTCCTGCAGGGTGTCGAACTGCTGCGCCGGGCTGCTGGGCCGGAACTGGGTCAGCGGTTTGCCTTCGGCAAAGGAGCGCTCGGCGCGGGCAATGGACTGCTCCACGCGATTGCGGTCATTAAACGTGAACTGGCACTGGTTCAGGAAGCTGGCCAACTCCAGGGCTTCGTTCTGGTCGCCGGAGAGCGCGGCGCTGATGCTGGATTCCACCTCGCGCTGCACCACCTCCTGCTCGGCGCTGAGCGGCTCGGGCAGCGCTTCCGGCATGGCGGTTGAGTTGCCTTCGAGCTCGGGGGCCGGTTGTCCTGTGGTGGCTCGCGACCTGCCGGTTGTTGCACCCGCAAGCCCGCTTTCTTCCGGTTCTTCGGGCGCGGGCTCTTCAGCAAGGGCCTGCGCGGCTTCAGCGCTGGTTTCGCCGGTTGCCGGGAAGGCGGTCTCAGGCACGGGCGCACCCGACCGCAACAGGAGCCACAGCAAAACCAGCAGGATGGATCCTGCAACGGCAGTCAGTACAACAACTTTCGATCCGGAGCGCATGAAAGGAAAATACCACACTTGGCTGGCAAGCCAGCCGTTGGCACTTTTTCAGCTTTGGCAAGGCGCAGCTTGCCTTCATTAACCGGGAAAGCGGTCACTCCTTCACCACCAGCACCGTTTGCAGCATCGGGTCGCCGCAATAGGC
>CBFGWJ010000270.1:0-4049 GCA_965652335.1 uncultured Gammaproteobacteria bacterium
GCGGTTCCCGGCTGTACACCGGCCGCCGCCAAACCAGCCCTGATCCTGGGACCGAAGGTGGGTGAAGCTTCCAGCCCGCGCATCAGGCCGCCCATGGGCACGCTGAGGAAGGCGCGCTGGATATAGGGTTCTGTGGCAACAAACGGCAGCCCCATGATGGAGCCCATGGAAATTCCGGCATAAGCCATCTTGCCCGCATCAAAGTCGGGCAAGGAGTCACCGTTGATACTGATATGCGGAATGGTCACGGCCAGCACCGACAGATCAGCCTGGGCCTGGCGGCCATTGTCGCGGCTGGTCAGCATGCTCTGCAGGTTGATGATATGCGTGCCGGACTGGTCGGCGATACCGTCAGGGCCTGGCGCGCCGGTCGCGTTGTTGACGTAATCCACATCGAAAGTGCGTTCATTGGCGATGGGGCCAAATGGTGTGTTCTCGATGTAGAACGGCGCCAGTGAAGGTGTTACCGCCGGCACGATTCCGTGCAGCGGCGTATCCATGGCAATCACGGCATAACCGATCGATGCCAGCGTATCCGCGGCGGCCAGCATATTGGTGCGATCGCCGCCCAGGCCATGTCCGAATATCACCACCGGCCAGCCGGCCGACGGGCGGGTCTTGCCGCTGTTGGCGTTGGGCACGCTGATCAGCAAGGGCACGGTCTGGTCACCGGTTTTAACCGGGAATGGATTGGCCACGGTCACATGGGTTGAAGCCGGGTTGAGGCCCAGTGTATTGAAAGGAGGCACGTAGGCGCCAGGCGCAGCGCGCCAGAACTCGGTCAGTGGGGCTACCGGGTTGCTGGCGGAAGGAATTCCCAAATAGTAGGGAACCGTTATAACGCCCATGTAGATGTCGGCGATGCCTGCGCCGCCCACAGCCGCGGTAGTCATGCCAGTGGCTGCAACCTGGGTAGCCGCCGGCTTGGCGATGCTGCGCAGGTTCTTGAGCACCGGGGTGATCGATTGGGTCTGTGCCGTAAAGCTCAGCACGATATCGTCGCGGTTGACGCCCGCTGCAGCAGCCGCGGTTTCTTGGGTGTTGATTATCTGCCGCAGGGGTTCGAGGGAATTGGCCAGCGAATCAGGTAACAGCGTAGTACTCTTGCCATTGGCATCCACCAGCGGCTGGGTGCGCTTGCCCAGATAATACTGCTGGTCCGGCGTGGCATCGTTGCCGTCGCTGTCCCGCACGTCATTGGTGATCACCGCCATGTAGGTGGTCATTTCCTTCAGCGGTTTCAGCGGCAGTATGGCCAGCGTGTTGGGTGCTGCAAGGGTTGCCACATAGTCGACATTGGGAGTCAGTTCACGCACGACGCCACTCACCATGACGATGGTGCCAAATACCGTACTGACTTCAAAGAACCGCACCGATTGGCCGGCCTGCACCGAAGCCGGATCAATGCTTGCCGGCGGCCTGGTTGTGTTCAGCGAACTGATCGGGTTCTTGACGAAGTTGATTGTCCAGGGTTCGGTGGTACTGAATCCGTCAGTCGCGCTCAAGGCGACAGCCGGGTCGCCGAAGTTGCCCGGATTGGCGGATGGAACATTGAGAGTGAGATCCGTGGTACCGATGAACAGCAGGTTGATGGGAAAGGGAAGGTTGCCCGATGAAGCATCGAATACCGGAGTCAGCACTTCAGTTACGATGCTGCCATCCTTGTTCCTGGCCGGTTGAGTGGGTGCAGCCAGAAGCTCCTGTGCAAGCACCAGCGTCAGAAGAATCAGGATCAGACGTTTGTTCATTGATTCGGGTCCCATTGAAGATTGCAACAATTCATGGAGCCCACCGCTGGGCAAGGCCTGCCCTGTGGTAGAGTTTCTGAATTGCCTGGTCAACAACCGTGATGCCAGCATCACCGGGAAACGAGCAATTTGCTGGGCTATCCGGTTGAATCAAACGTTATGCGGGTATCATACGACAACGTATGGAAAATGCACAGGGAAAGGGGAAGCGCTTGAAAAAGGTTGATTCGTTGCGATGAGCCGGTACTTGTTGGTACTGGCTCCGGCACTCGCCATCGTTTTGTTTTTTGTCCTGACGGAGATGGGTTGGTCAGCCGACGCGGCTATCACCGCCGGCGTCACCGTTTTATGCGCGCTGTGGTGGATATTTGAACCCGTACCGATCCCGTTTACCTCGTTGATACCGCTGGCGGTACTCCCATTGTTCGGCGTGCTGACGCCGAACGAGGTGGGCCAGTCTTTTGGCAGCCCGCTGATCCTGTTGTTGATGGGCGGATTCATGCTGTCCACCGCAATGGCCGACTCCGGGGCGCACCGGCGGATAGCCCTTTACATGGTCAACGTGTTTGGCGGCAACAGCGCCCGCGGCCTGGTGCTGGGGTTCATGGCAGCATCAGCCCTGCTGAGCATGTGGATTTCCAATACCGCGACAACGCTGATGCTGCTGCCGGTGGCACTGGCAGTGCTGGAACGCACGGACCGTTTCATGGCAGTGCCGCTGCTGCTGGGAATCGCCTATGCCGCCAGCATTGGAGGATTGGGCACTCCGATAGGCACCCCGCCCAACCTGATTTTCATGCAGGTGCACCTGGACCAGTTCGGCACGGCGCCGAATTTCGTCGAGTGGATGACCTGGGGCCTGCCGGTGGTGTTCATCCTGGTTCCACTGGCCGGCCTGTGGCTGACCCGTGGCCTCAGACTGCAGCACCCCGTGCACCTGCCCCGCGCAGGTGAATGGCGGCCAGCGGAAAAGCGCGTATTGATCATGTTTTCCCTGACAGCACTCGCCTGGATCACGCGCGAAGCCCCGTTTGGTGGCTGGAGCACGTGGCTGGGCCTGCCGCAGGCCAATGATGCATCCGTGGCGCTGATTGCCGTCATCATGATGGCGGTGCTTCCCAACGGTGAAGGCGAAAGGCTGCTGCATTGGGAAACGGTCAGGAAAATTCCATGGGGGGTATTGCTGCTGTTTGCCGGTGGCATTGCACTGGCGAATGGATTCGTCGCCAGCGGCCTGGCCGAAATCATTGCTGCCGAGCTGGAGCTTCTGGCTGACCTGCCACCGTGGCTGATTGTGCTGTCACTGTGCCTGTCGGTCACCTTCCTGACCGAGGTAACCAGCAACACGGCCACGGCCAGCCTGCTGATGCCCTTGCTGGCGGCCACCGCCATTGCCACTGACATCGAGCCCATGCTGCTGATGGTGCCGGCTGCCCTCAGCGCCAGTTGCGCCTTCATGCTGCCGGTGGCCACGGCGCCCAATGCCATTGTCTATGGCAGCGAGATGATCACGGTAAAACAGATGGCCCACGCGGGCCTGGTGCTCAACCTGCTCGGGGCGGTGGTCATCACCACGGTTTGCCTGGTTATGTTGTGAGCTGACCATCGGGGAATTCGCTTCAGCGCGGCCAGCTTTCGTATCATCCGGCACCCTGCCCGGGCCGGCTTTGCGCTTGCGGCTGTTGCCCTATAATCCGCGCACCTGGCTGCCCGCCAGCCGCTTGCGAAGCTCCCGGATGGTTTCCATGACCTGCACTCAAGCCCTGCTCAGCCTGTTATTGATCACGCCCTGCACCGACGGCGGGTCGCGGGCCATGGATGTAGTGATCGCCGAGGCTCTGGCCCATCCACAACGTATCGACGCGGACCGCAGCCGTGACCCCCTGCGCAAGCCCGACCAGGTACTGGAATTCTTTGAGATCAAGCCCGGCATGCGCGTGCTGGACCTTTTTTCAGGCGGCGGCTACTACACCGAAATCCTCAGCCGCGTGGTGGGGCCGCAAGGCAGCGTCCTCAGCCACAACAACCGGGCCTACCAGGAATTTGTCAAGGATGAAGTGGCAGCACGTTATGCCGATAACCGGCTGCCCAACGTGCAACAGCTGACCGCGGAAGCTGATGACCTGGAGGTGAAGCAAGGCAGCCTGGACGCCGTGATGGCCATTCTCACCTGGCACGATTTCTACTACGGGGATGACTCGTTCGGTTGGCCGGACGCGGATGAATCCCTGCTGGTCAGCAAGCTGTGCAGAGCCATGAAGCCAGGCGCAGTACTGGGCATCATCGACCACGTCGCCCATG
>CBFGWJ010000271.1:0-4031 GCA_965652335.1 uncultured Gammaproteobacteria bacterium
TGCTGATTGGCACACCCATTACCGGTGTCAGCACGCCGGAAATGATGATGCTGGCCTATTTCACCCAGTTGCGGGTGGCTGACGAGCTGGAAGTGCTGCAGTC
This sequence comes from uncultured Gammaproteobacteria bacterium, assembly GCA_965652335.1. Lineage (GTDB taxonomy): Bacteria > Pseudomonadota > Gammaproteobacteria > Xanthomonadales > SZUA-36 > JAWXBM01. The sequence continues at coordinate 104 of CBFGWJ010000271.1, forward strand.
GCGCAGCCTGGCCCGCAACGTGGTGGACAAGTACGACCTGCTCACTTACCCCGAATTCAACCCCACGCTGCGGGTTCCGGATAAACCTGGCGTGCTGGACGGGTTGAATCCCGCCCAGTGGATTCCTGAAGACTGGAAAGAAGGCATCAAGGCTGTGCTCGATCGCAGCCACTCCGAAATGCCCTCCGAGGCGGCAATCGAAGATGACAGGCGGGAGCGCCAGATTGTTTCGGCCATCAATATTCTGCTCGGTGGTTTGTCACTCACCAATGAAGATTATTCCAACGTCATCAAGGTGAATTACGTATCGCCCAACCCTGAAATTGCGGCCATGATCGCCAATGAGCTGCCCGAGGCGTACATCGTTGCTACCCTGCAGGCCAAGTACGATTCCACCGAAAAAGCCACCAAATGGCTCAGTGAGCAGCTAAACGAGTTGCGCCAGGAAGTGGAAGACGCAGAGCGGGCGGTTGAGCTGTATCGCTCGGAACACGGCCTCACCGATGTCGGCGGCACCGGCCTGGTGACGGAACAGCTGTCGGTGCTGAACAGCCAGCTGATCATCGCACGGGCTGAACGGGCAGAAGCCGAAGCCAGGCTCCGCCAGGTGCAACTGCTGCTGCAGCAGGAAGATGGGGGAGCGGAAGCAGCCACCAAACTCTCGGGCGCCACGCTGATCCAGCAATTGCGCACCCAGGAGCTGGAAGCCCAGCAGCGGATTTCCGAACTGGCAGTGGAGTACGGGCCCAAGCATCCCCGCATGATCCAGGCGAACGCGGAAGTCGAACAGATCCAGCAGCGCATAGCCCTGGAAGTTGAGAAAATCGAATCCCAGGTTCGCAGCGAGGTGCAGTTCGCCCGGGCGCGGGAACAGGGGCTGCAGGAAAGCCTGTCCGAGGCGGAACTGGCCACGGGCGAGCAGAACCGCGAAGCCATCCAGCTGCGCGCATTGGAACGTGAGGCCGCCGCCAGCCGCACACTGTTCGAGACATTCCTGGAACAGTTCAAAACCGCCAGCACCACCGAAGGCCTGAACGAACCGGCGGCGCGGATTCTGTCACGCGCGGAAGTGCCGCAAAGTGCCTTCTATCCCAATGTGCGCAACCAGACGATTGCCTTTGCCGTGGGTGGACTGCTGCTGGGCATCATCCTGGTGTTTGCGATGGAAGCACTCAGCCCGGGCATCACCCATCCGGAGCAGGCTGAAAAGGAATTGCGCCGGCATGTGCTCGGCGTTGTGCCGATGGTCGAAAAGGGAGTGCCCGAAGACCAGCCGGTGGATCGGCAGCAGTCGGTGTTTGTTGAGTCACTCAACTCGCTGCTGGTTTCCTTGTCCCTGACCAATCCGGATCATGACCCCCGCGTATTCCAGGTTACTTCATCCATACCGGAAGAAGGCAAGACCACCCTGGCCATCGCCATCGCCAGGCAACTGGCCGTGAGTGGCAAGAAAGTGGTGCTGGTGGATGGCGATTTGCGGCGCGCAGCGGTTGAATCCAAGTTGGGCCTGAAGCGAAAGGAAAAAGGCCTGACGGACCTGGCCCTGAACCCTGATGGCAACCTGGAAGAATTCCTTGGCAAGGATCCGCGCAGCGAGGTGGCGATACTGGCGCCGGGTACCGCAGCTTATGTGAATGCCACGGAGCTTCTGTCCTCACAGCGCATGCAGCACATCGTGAATCTGCTGCGCGCCAGGTATGACTATGTGGTGTTTGATGCGCCGCCCGTGATGGCGGTTGCTGATGCGCGCCAGATCAGCCGTTATGTGGAAACGACACTGTTTGTCATCCGCTGGAACAGCACTCCGGTAAAGGTGGCGAAAGCGGCCATCAAGCAGCTGGTTGCATCCCAGGCCAACATCGCCGGCATCGTGCTGCAAAACGTGGACCTCAAGCGCTACAGCAAGATCGGCTACGGCGATTCGGGCTATTATTACCACTACGGCAAATACGGCCACTACTACACCAGTTAAACCGGAAGTCGGCCCAGGGTTAAGTTGAATCGTGAACACGCACACCTTCTCCCGGCAGCTGATGGCGTTCGTGCTGTCCGGTTTGGTAACCGTGCTGGTTCTGGTCATGTCCTGGCCCCGCTTTTCGGCCGCTTTCCAGTTCGTCCCCGTACAGCAGTCGATCCGGCAGTATTTCTCCGGACACGAACTGCCTGCCGCCGAAATTGAAACATCCATCAGCCGCAGCCGTCAGGCCATCGAAACCTTTGATTACTATGCCTGGCATTCGGCGCTGAGCCTGTTGTACTACCTGCAGGCCGGTGACGCCGGCACCTCCCTGTATGACCGGCGACAGCAGCTGGAGCAATCCATCTCGGAAGCCCGGCTGTCACTCAGCGCCGCGCCGCTGCAGCCGGAACTGTGGCTGCGCATCGTGCAGGCCGGATTCACACTGTTTCTGTCGGCACGCGAACTGGCGGATAACTGGCTGATGGCCATCTGGTCCGGGCGGGTGGAACCGGTGCACCTGATGCAGCGCCTGCAAACCGGCCTGGCGCTGCAATCCAGCCTTGACGACGAGGGACTGATACTGCTGCGCGACCAGGCGCTGCTGGCCTGGAACCTGAAACAACCTGAAGTCACCCGCATGATCCGGCAGGGCGGGTTGAGTCGGACAAAACTGGAAACCCTGCTGAAGGATTCCCACCCCGACGTCGTCGCCGACATGGAAAGCAAACTTGGTCCTGTCACTCCTTAAGCGCCGTTCGGTAACCGAGCCTGGGCGGGAACCGGAGTATCCGCCAGGGCGCAGGATGTATTGCATCGGCGATATCCATGGCCGGGATGACCTGCTGGCGGAATTGCACGGGATGATCGAAGCAGATGCCCGTGACTATTCCGGCACAAAACAGATCCTGTACCTGGGTGATTACATCGACCGTGGCCCCACTTCCTTCCAGGTGATTGAGCGGTTGGTGAATACACGGCTGGACGGGTTTGACAGCATTTTCCTGCTCGGCAATCACGAACAGGCGCTGCTGGACTTCCTGCAGGATGCCAGAGCCATGGCCGGCTGGATGAACTGGGGCGGCATGGAAACCCTGCGCAGCTATGGTCTTGAAATCGGGTCACATCCACCACTGCTCAATCTCGAACTGCTCAGCCGGAACCTGCAACACAGGATGCCCGCGGCACATCTTGCGTTCCTGCAGCAATTGCGGCACTGCTATCAGGCTGGTGACTACTATTTCGTGCATGCCGGAGTGAGGCCGGGCGTACCCCTGGACCAGCAGGAATTGGGCGACCAGTTGTGGATTCGCGAAGTATTCACGCAAAGCCGGCAAAACCACGGTTGCGTGGTGGTGCATGGCCACAGCATCAGCCTCCAGGTTGAAATGCTGCCCAACCGCGTCGGTATCGATACCGGCGCATTCCATACCGGGGTGCTGACGGCACTGGTGCTGGAGCAGACATCCAGGCGCCTGATCCAGACCGGCGAGGCAGCAACCTCATGAAGTCATGCGCAGCTACCAGAGTCGGGTGCCTGAAATTTTTGGCGCTGGCCGGCTTACTCGTTAACGGCATCGCATTCGCGGACTATCAGTCGGGCGTGGCGGCCTACCAGCGCGGGCAATTCGACGTGGCCCTGGAGGAGTGGTCCAGGGTGCTGAACAGTCCGCCGGACGTGGTACATCCGGCGGAGCTGGCGGAAACGCTTTACGCCGTTGCCATGCTTTTCTGGATCGGCCAGGGGGTGGAGCAGGACACGGTCCAGTCAGCCGAATTGCTGCAACGGGCGGCAGAGCTCAACCACCCCGGCGCGCAATCCAAACTGGGTTACCTCTACCTGATCGGACAGGGTGTTCCGCAGAGCCATTCAGCAGCCGGCAAGTGGCTGGAAATGGCAGCCCAACAGGGAGACCCCGATGCCCAATACAACCTGGGCGTGATCTACCGCGATGGCCTGGGCACCGAAGT
>CBFGWJ010000272.1:0-4025 GCA_965652335.1 uncultured Gammaproteobacteria bacterium
GGAAATCCGTGTCGCGCCGCTGCAGAAACCTGAGCCTGAAGCCAGGCATCGCCGCGTGACCTCCCCCGCGGCCGCGGAGGCGGCGAAATTGATCGACCAGCTCACCAAGCCTCGTAAAACCTGACCCCTGGCTGAACCAGGGCTGAATGGCAGCGACACAGGCGCCGAAGCATAACAGAATCAGGTAGGAGCGGCGATAGCCGCGATATACCCGTTCGGCGCTGTCGCGCCTCCTACACATGGCCGTAGGAGCGGCGCAAGCCGCGAACCTTGGGTCGGCGCTGTCGCGCCTCCTACACATGTAGGAGCGGCGATAGCCGCGATATACCCGTTCGGCGCTGCCGCGCCTACTACAAAAACCGGATCAGGCTGCCACTTCCGCCGGGTGCGCGTACGACACCGGCATGCTCTCCTGCTCATCAAACGTCACTTCTTCCCAGGCCGCAGGGCGCTCCAGCATTTCACGCAGCAACAGGTTATTGAGCTCATGGCCGGACTTGTACCCGGCAAATGAACCGATCAGGCCATGGCCCAGCAGATACAGGTCACCAATGGCATCCAGCACCTTGTGCTTTACGAATTCATCTTCGTAGCGCAGGCCGTCTTCGTTCAGTACGCGGTAATCATCCAGCACCACGGCGTTGTCCATGCTGCCACCCAACACCAGGTTGCGCTCGCGCAGCATCTCGATATCGCGCATGAACCCGAAAGTGCGGGCCCGGGCAATTTCCTTCAGGTAGGAGGTGGTGGAGAAATCAACGGCGGCAAAAGACTGGTGGGATTTGAACACCGGGTGGTTGAAGTCGATCTTGAACGAAACCCGGAAACCGTCATGCGGATCAAAGCGCGCCCACTTGTCATCCTTGCGAACTTCGACAGGCTGCAGGATACGGATGAAGCGTTTGGCGGCACTCTGCTCCTCGATGCCGGCCGACTGGATCAGGAACACGAACGGACCGGCACTGCCATCCATGATGGGTACTTCGGCGTTGCTGAGATCCACGTAGGCGTTATCGATGCCAAGGCCGGCAAAGGCAGACATCAGATGTTCCACGGTTGAAACCCGGACACCGTTGCTCTCCAGCGTGGTGTTCATGCTGGTGTCGCCCACGTAAGTGGCGAAAGCAGGAACCTCAACCACCGGATCGAGATCGGTACGGCGAAAAACAATGCCGGTGTTTACCGCTGCCGGCCGCAGCGTCATGAAAACTTTTTGCCCCGTGTGGATACCCACACCAGTGGCACGAATAACATTCTTGAGGGTACGTTGTTTTATCATTATGGGAACTCCTCGTGCCCGAAAATGCAGCGGCATACTAGCACAGGGTAGAAACAGCACAAAGCAGAAATTAGGGGTTTAAACCACATTTTGTTGCGTTTTAACAACAAATTAACGTCCTTGTAACAATGTGCCCATATTTGCCCTGACTGTAACTGTGTCGTTGAAGCGATGATCTCAGAGTCTCAACGAAGCTAATCGCGACACAGCGACGTGTCGCCATTTTCAATGAAGCACTCATTGAAAATGAAGGAAATTGAAAATGACACTTTTCAATTTCCGTGCTCTGGGCAACCCAGGATGGGTTGATCCAGAGCCAAATATTATGCAGCGCGGTAACCGATCGCACAGGTGGCGAGCGAGGAACGATCGGTTACCGCAGCCATTATTGTTATTCCTTTCTTATCATTTTCTCCCGCACGGGTACTGCACCTTGCCCATTAAACCCCGGAGGGCTGATGGAAACACCATCAGTCCGCCTGCCGTCAGTCTGCTTGCCATCAGTCCGCCTGATTGCGCAGGAACGACGGAATATCCAGGTAATCGATATCCCGTTGGCGCGCGAACAGGTCCTTGTTCTCCGCCGCGGCCAGGCGGCGATCCCGGTCAGACTGGATCGTTTCCAGCACCGACAGGTCAGGCATTTCCAGCTCAGCCCGGCCTTCATAGCGTCCTGTCGTACCATTGGCCACCAGGCGAACCGGTTTTTCCCTGACTTCCTTGACTTTCATGGAATTGCCCAGGCCGGTGGCGACCACGGTGACCCGCAGGTCATCGCCCATATCCGGGTCAATCACCGTACCGATCACCACGGTGGCATCATCCGAAGCAAGATCGGCCACCGTGCCGCCCACTTCCTCGAATTCACGCATGGTCAGGCCCGGGCCAGCAGTGATGTTCACCAGGATGCCGCAGGCACCCGCCAGGTTGATGTCCTCCAGCAACGGGCTGCCAATGGCAGCCTGCGCCGCCATCATGGCGCGGTCATCGCCCGAGGCCTGGCCGGCGCCCATCATGGCCATGCCCATTTCCGACATAACGGTGCGAACGTCGGCAAAGTCGACGTTGATCAGGCCTGGCCGGGTGATCAGTTCGGCAATGCCCTGTACGGCGCCCTGCAGCACATCGTTGGCGGACTTGAAGGCATTCAGCAGCAGGGTTTCACCACCCAGTACAGCAGCCAGCTTGGAATTGGGAATGGTGATCAGCGAATCGACGTGCTGGCTGAGCTCCTCAATTCCTTTCTCCGCAATGGCCATCCGTCGCCGCGCCTCAAAATGAAACGGCTTGGTAACCACGGCCACGGTGAGAATGCCCATTTCCTTGGCGGCCTGGGCTATCACCGGGGCGGCCCCGGTACCCGTGCCGCCACCCATGCCGGCAGTGATGAACACCATGTCCGCGCCTGCCAGCGTCTCCATGATGTGGTCGCGGTCTTCCAGCGCCGCCTGTCGGCCGACTTCCGGATTGGCGCCCGCACCCAGGCCCTTGGTGACACTGCTGCCGATCTGCAGGATGGTTTTTCCCTTGAACTGCCGCAGGGCCTGCGCATCGGTGTTGGCCGCAATGAATTCCACGCCCTCGATATTGGCGTCAATCATCTGGGCCACGGCGTTGCCGCCGCCACCGCCCACGCCGATGACCTTGATCATCGCGTTGGGTGTGTAGTTTTCTACCATTTCAAACATTTTTACTTCTCCTCTCGCTCGCCATTATTGTTTCCGCTTCCCGGAATTTGCCGGCCTCAGCCCACCGCTATTCATGCGGCTTGTGTGAACCTTGGCCACTCCTTTGAGCAGCGGCTCCTTTCCACCTTTCATTCCCTGGGCAACCCAGGATGGGTTGATCCAGAACCAAACGTCTTTGGCACATGGATGTGCCAACATTTTCAATGAGGCACTCATTGAAAATGAAGGAAATTGAAAATGACACTTTTCAATTTCCGTGCTCTGGGCAACCCAGGATGGGTTGATCCAGAGCCAAATATTATGCAGCGCGGTAACCGATCGCACAGGTGGCGAGCGAGGAACGATCGGTTACCGCAGCCATTATTGTTATTCCTTTCTTATCATTTTCTCCCGCACGGGTACTGCACCTTGCCCATTAAACCCCGGAGGGCTGATGGAAACACCATCAGTCCGCCTGCCGTCAGTCTGCTTGCCATCAGTCCGCCTGATTGCGCAGGAACGACGGAATATCCAGGTAATCGATATCCCGTTGGCGCGCGAACAGGTCCTTGTTCTCCGCCGCGGCCAGGCGGCGATCCCGGTCAGACTGGATCGTTTCCAGCACCGACAGGTCAGGCATTTCCAGCTCAGCCCGGCCTTCATAGCGTCCTGTCGTACCATTGGCCACCAGGCGAACCGGTTTTTCCCTGACTTCCTTGACTTTCATGGAATTGCCCAGGCCGGTGGCGACCACAGTGACCCGCAGGTCATCGCCCATATCCGGGTCAATCACCGTGCCGATCACCACGGTGGCATCATCCGAAGCAAGATCGGCCACAGTGCCGCCCACTTCCTCGAATTCACGCATGGTGAGGCCCGGGCCCGCGGTGATGTTCACCAGGATGCCGCAGGCGCCCGCCAGGTTGATGTCCTCCAGCAATGGGCTGCCGATGGCTGCCTGCGCCGCCATCATGGCGCGGTCATCGCCCGAAGCCTGGCCGGCGCCCATCATCGCCATGCCCATTTCCGACATGACAGTGCGCACGTCGGCGAAGTCGACGTTGATCAGGCCGGGGCGG
>CBFGWJ010000273.1:0-4004 GCA_965652335.1 uncultured Gammaproteobacteria bacterium
CCATGAACCACCGAATGGCAGTTGGGCATCAGGTACTTGCCCACCAGCCCCGAGCCGTTGGCCAGCCCGCTCGGGAACAGGGCGGATTCCGACATCAGCAACAGCCGCGGGGTCTCGGCCCCGTTGGCGGCCAGCACCACAGCCCTGGCTTTCTGGAAATGCTGCTGGCCTTCAGCATCGAGGTAGGCGGCGCCGGTCATTTTGCCCCGCTCATCGGTTTCCAGCCGGAACACGGTGGAAAAAGGGCGGATTTCGCAGCGTCCGGTGAGCTCTGCTTGGGGTATCACCGACACCAGCGCCGATGATTTGGCATTCATCTCGCATCCGAAACCCATGCAGAAACCGCAACTGGTGCAGGCCGGCCGGCCTTTGTAGGGCTGCGACAGGATGGCCACCGGCGCGGGTTGCGGGTGCAGGCCGATCTTCCGCGCGCCGCGTTCAAACAACACACCGGATGATTTCACTGTCATGGGCGGCAGCGGATAAGGTTTCGAACGTGGCGGATCGAACGGCCCGGGAGCACCCGATACGCCGATTTCCCACTCCACTTTGCTGTAGTAAGGCTCGAGCTCCTCATAGCTGATCGGCCAGTCGGCAAAACCCGAACCGGTGATCGGCCCCAGCAGGCTTCGTTCCTGGAAATCCAGCGGCCGCATGCGCCAGTAATTGCCGGAAAAATGCACGCTGCTGCCGCCCACGGTGCGTGCATACAGCGCTGCCGGCGGGCCGTTGCTGCCGTCGCGCACCACCGCCGTTTCCGTTTCATCCTGGCGAAAGGTCTGGTAGTCCTTCCAGGAGGGGTGGTCCGTCAGTCCGGGGCCGAAGTAATTGTCCAGTTCATCGTGTTTGAAATCAGCCGCGGTGCGATACGGTCCCTGCTCCAGCACCACGACGGAAAACCCTGCCGTCGACAATTCCCGGGCCAGCACGCCACCGGATGCGCCTGATCCCACGATGAGAAAATCCACCGGCTTTGATTCCTGGAATCGAACCCGCGGCTCAGGAGCTGGCATGGCTGTTCTCCCTTGCATACTCGGCGTCGTAATAGCCGAAAGGCGCCTGCCACACATGGCGGGGCTCAAAACCGATCAGCTGCCAGGCTTTGCCGTCGCTGTTGCCGCCATAGCCCGGCAGGGCAAACAGGCCGACCAGGGTAAGGAAGTGAACGGTTCTGAAAAATGGCGTGTTCTCGATTTCAACCAGCAGGGCCGTCTGCCGGTCGAATCCGAGGCTGGCGAACGGACTGCCGTGGGCTTTGGCGGCACGTTCATCCAGGTCAGCCGTGCCTTCCCGCAACATGCCCGCAGCCCCCGCCATGAAGGTGCCGAGCGCGGCATCGATAAAGTGCACGGCGCCCAGTTCGCTGCCACCGGGGGTTTCATCGGGTGGAAATATCTGGTCTGCCACGGCAGCCAGGGTGCCCGCTTCGGCAGCGGAAAGGTTAATCATGGCCGTCTGCTCATCCATGGCCCTGCCCGCGCTTTCAACTGCAGCCAGGATGGCGCTGCTGTGAGCTCCCAGCCAGGCGCCGCCCAGCACCGCGGCTGAATGTTGCAGGAAATTGCGTCGGGATGGGGGCTGCTTCTTCATGGGCTGTTTTCCGCTTGCATGGGCTTGCCTGGGGTTGCCTCGGATTACCTTGAATGGCCTCCGATCGACTTGAGCCTGCATTCAAGAATAGCAGTTGTTGAGGGTTTGTCCCGCGACAATTTCCCAAAGTGGCTTTTCCACCCGGTCAAAAAAAAGCTTTGCACCCCCTCGGGGATGCAAAGCCAAGCGCACACAAAAAAAACAGCAGGATCAGGCAAGCATGGCGTATCCGCTGGTACCGCGGTTTACCGGGTGCTGGCCAGGTCTTCCTTCACCTCCGGCCTGGCCGGGGGATCCATCGATACCAGTTCTCCGGTCTTGCGGTTGACATTGCACAGCGCAACGAACTGGTCGCCTTCCGGCGTGAACACTTGCAGCCGCAGCTGCTTGCCGGATTTCCGCACGCCGTCCAAACGTACGTCGGCAGGTTCGTCAGCGGATCCGTAGGCCACCTCCGCGGCTGCCCGGCACTGTTCAAAAGCCGCTGCCGTGGAACTTGCAGCCCAGGCGGGGCTCAGCAGGCCGGCAGCCAACAGGGCGCTCGACAACAGCAGCGCGGATCGGGTATTTCTCCTGGAACGGTTCATGAGGGCTCTCCTGTAATTTCCGGCATCGGCTTGTACCGGTGTCGTGACTAACGATATGCTCTGCACCTGTGCAGGTAAATGCGAAAAATTGCAATTTGGGTATGCAAATATGCAGAGTATAGATTGGCAGGATCTCCGCTATCTGATGGAAATCGTACGCGGCGGAACGCTGACGGCGGCGGCACGCAAGCTGGGCGTGAACCAGACCACAGTCTCACGGCGCATCAGCTCGCTGGAAGCCGCGTTGAATGCCCGCCTGTTTGACCGGTCCAACAACGGCTGGTTTATCACGCCGGTGGGCGAATCCGTGATGCGATCAGTGGAGGTGATCGCCGGCGAGGTGGCCAATATCGGCCGCCTGGTGCAGGTTGACCGGCAGGAGCTCAGCGGCCGCCTGAAAATCACTGCACCGGATATCTGCGTGCAGGGCCTGCTGATGCCGGGCCTGAACGAGTTCACCCGCCTCTACCCGGAAATCGATATCGACCTGGTGGCCACTGAAGCCCTGCTGGATCTCAGCCTGCACGATGCCGATGTGGCCTTTCGTTGCACCAATAATCCACCGCCCAACGTGCTGGGCACGCACATCGCTGATTTCACCTATGCCATCTATGCCACCGCGCCGCTCTACCGGCAGTTCCTGGAGGACCCGGCCAGCGTGGGCGGCATCGGCTGGTCCGGCGAGGGCCGCGCAGTGCCGGACTGGATGGCCGCCGATTTTCCCGGCATGCAGGTACGTTACCGCGCCAACTCGCTGAACGTGGCATTCAACCTGGCACGCCAGGGCCTGGGGTTTTGCCAGCTGCCCTGTGGCCTGGGCGATGCCTCAGGCAAGCTGCGCCGCGTGCCATCGAGCTACCGCGCCGGGACCACCGGTTTCTGGCTGTTGTCGCATATCGATTTGCGCACCACCGCGCGCATCCGCATTTTCCGGGATTTCATGCTGGAAGCGATACAACCTTATGTGCCGCTGATTGAAGGAAAATGCGAACGCTACTATGAGCAAAGGCATGCATTGGAAAACCAGCTGCACCAGCACGCGGGAGATTCCCGGTCGCAGCAGGGCCTGGCTGCCGGATAGCCGCGGTGGATTCAGCGTTCCAGCGGCATCAGGCGCGAGCCGGCCACGAACAGCAGAATGCCCAGCACCAGCATCAGGCTGCAGGGCAGCAGCATTTCCGCCATGGAAAATTCGCGCCAGGTGGCGCCTTCAAACATCAGGATGGCCCATTTGACCGGGCTGAAGTGGCTGACGCTGACCATCCACGAGGGCATGGCAAACAGCGGAATCATGCCCCCGCCGAACATGGCGAAAACCATCATCACCGCCCAGCCCACACTGGACATGCCACGCTCGGTTTTGCCGATGGCTGCCAGGAACATCATGATGCCAACGAAAATCGTAGCGGCCGACAGCACAGCCAACAGCACTTTGTGCGGCTGGTCAACCGGCACAGCGAACACCAAACGCGCCACCAGGAAGAATATGCCCAGCACGAATACCAGCGCCAGGAAACAACCCAGCGCCTTGCCGCCGAGTATCTGCGCGCGGCTGACGGGCGCAACCACCAGGCGGGTCATGGTGCCCTGGGCTTTTTCCTGGACCAGCGCTGTACCGAAACCCATCACCACGCCCATGATGGCCCAGAACATGGCCTGCGGCATGGTGATGGCGTAGGCATTCGCCGGGCCCTCCCGTTGCACCACCACGTCTTCCTGAACCAGTTTCAATGGCATCAGCGCATCGCCGATGCCGCTTGATCCGTCCTGGTTAGCACCTGCATCCGCATTCGCGCTCCCGGCTGCGTCCGGGGCAGCCTGTTGTTC
>CBFGWJ010000274.1:0-3992 GCA_965652335.1 uncultured Gammaproteobacteria bacterium
AAAACGGCCAGATCAACGGCGCCAGCAGCACCGCCAGGATTCCCAGCGCGATGTTCAGCACAATGCCGATACGGGCGAAGTCGCTGAAACGGTAACCGCCAGGCCCGTACACCATCAGGTTGGTCTGGTAACCGATCGGCGTGGCAAAACTGGCCGAAGCCGCCATCATGATGCAGGCTACAAACGGCCACAGGCTCACGCCCATGCTTTCGGCCGCGGCCTGCGCAATCGGGAAGATCAGCACCGCCGCGGCATTGTTGGTGATCACCTCGGTCATCAGGCTGGTGATGGCATAAACGGCCGCAAGCGCCAGCCAGGGGTTGTCGCCGGCCAGCGCCAACCAGGAATGCGCCACCGCTTCGGCCGCGCCGGTGGAGGACATGGCGGAGCCGATGCCCAGCGCCACGCCGATCACCACGAGAACATTCCAGTCAATGCTGGCACGGGCGGATTCCATGCGGGTGCAGCCGGTGGCGACCATCAGCAGCGCACCGGCCATCGAAGCTTCCAGCATGGATACCAACTCCAGCGTGGCCGCCAGCACCATGCCGGTGAGAATGGCCAGCGCAAGCCAGGCTTTTTCATGGCGTGGCAGCTTGGCGTGCGAAACTTCGCTCACCAACAGGAAGTCGCGCGAGTTCCGGTTCTGCCGCCCGAACGACAACCGGGTTTCCAGCAGCAGGATATCGCCGGCCCGTAACACGATGTCACCGAGTTTGCCGGCGATACGCTCACCATCGCGCGCCACCGCTATCACCACGGCATCGTAACGGGTGCGGAAATTGCTGTCGCGAATGGTGCGGCCGACCATCGGGCTGGTGTTCGAAACCACCGCCTCAACCAGCCGGCGCTCGGCGCGCGGCTCATCCAGCTTGAACACCTGGTCGGGCGCCGGGATCAGGCCGCGCAAACGCAGTATGTCGACCACCGAATCCACCACGCCGATGAACACCAGCCGGTCTTCGGCGCGCAGTATTTCTGCCGGCGAAACCGCCGGCAACAGCTCGCCGGCGCGCTCGATTTCAGCCAGGAAAGCACCGGGCAAATGACGCAGGCCGGCCTGCTCCACTGTCTTGCCCACCAGTGAACTGCCGCGTTCGACCAGCATCTCGATGGCGTATTCGCGCGGGTCATCCTGCAGCAACAAGGGCGGCTTGCGTTCCGGCAGCAGCCAGCGGCCGGCAATCAATACAATCGCAATGCCCAATATCGCCGAGGGCAGGCCCAGCGCACCTATTTCAAAAAAGCCCATGGGGCCAAGCTGTGTTTCACTCAGCACCATGCCGTGCACCACCAGGTTCGTGCTGGTGCCGATGATGGTGCAGGTGCCACCCAGAATGGCCGCATAACTGAGTGGAATCATGAGCTTGGAAACGGAAATCCGGCAGCGCCGGCTCCAGTCTTCAACTACCGGGATCAGCATCGCCACTACGGGAGTGTTGTTGAGGAATGCGCTGATGGCGGTAACCGGCAGCATCAGCCGTGCCTGCGCGGAAGCCACCGACTTCGGCCGGCCCAGCAGGCGAGCGCCCAGGGCATGAACGGCGCCGGTATCCACCAACCCGGCCACCACCACGAACAGCAAGCCGACGGTGATCAGGCCCGGATTGGAAAATCCGTTCAACGCCTGTGCCGGCTCCACCGCGCCGGCAAATACCAGCACAGCCAGCGCAGAGCCCAGCAGAAATTCCGGGGCAAGGCGGGTGCGCACCAACAGCACCAGGCTGATCAATACCACCGCCAGCGTCAACCAGGCATGAAAGCCCACTTTCCTCTCCTGTTCGCAGGTTCTGCGGCCAACACGACATCGCCCGGCAATGCCGGGCGATGGATTGTTTCAAAGCATAAGCAAACACCGGCAGTGTTGCCAGTGTCGAACCTCGGAGGAGTGGAACTGCGACAGCCAGGACATCGCTTCCTGGCCAGGAGAAAAGGCCCTTACAACTTCAGCCCACAGCCGAGAAATTCATGGCGGATGGTTTCCTTTTCCGCATCCGTCAATTCCAGCATGGGAGGGCGCACGCGTCCGCCAACCTGGCCGAGCAGCTCCTGCCAGTATTTGCCAAAGGCCTGGGGCTTGTCCGCGGGCCGCGAACGGGCCATGGCCTCACGCACCGGATTCAGGCTGTCGCGAACCCGCCTCGCCTCGGCGAAATTTCCGGCGAACGCCAGGCGGGTGTACTCATCCATGCGCTTGTCGTTTTTGGTCTGCAGGTGGTAGGGCGGGGAAGAACACAGGTACAGCCGCCAACCCAGTTCCTCGATGTTGTCCAGCCACTCCTCTTCCGAGGACGTGGAGACCTGGATCTTGTCGCCCACCATTCGCGTCAGCTGCACATACATCTCGCGCGGCACCGAGTACTTGATGGCCACGATATTGGGCAGTTCCGCGATGCGGGCGCATTCTTCCGGCTTCATCAGATAGCCCGAATCCGGATGGCTCCACATGGCGATGCCGATGTCCAGCCTGTCGCACAAGGCCTTGTAGTACTGGTACAGGACTTCGCCACGTTCGTGCACAAAACTCAATACCGGCGCATGCACCACGATGTAGTCCGCGCCGCAGTTCTGTGCGTGCAGTGCAAGTTCCAGGACGGTATTGAAATTCTGGTCCGAAACGGAAACGATTACGCCCGCCTTTCCGTCACACTCCTCAACCGCTATCTCAAAATTCCGCTTCCGCTCTTCCAGGCTCATGGAAAAGAATTCGCCCTGTTTGCCGGCGATGAACAGGCCCTTGATATCCAGGTCGTCAATCCAGTGGCGAATATTCGACCGCAATCCTGCTTCGTTCAGTGAAAGGTCATCGTTGAAGGGATTCAGTGCCGCTGCCCAGATTCCGCGCATGTTCTCGCGGGCGTAATCTTTTGCATCCCGTTGTGAGTATTTGGTGGCCATGTTCCCGTAGCTGCTGGTGTGTGTATGAGGTGAGCGGCCGGTGGGCTGTGCAATGAATCAACGCCGGCTTGGTAACTTACCTGGTGAACGATACTCGAACCGGTTCATCATGAGGGGTAACTGGATATAGATAAATTGTATATCCAGTTTGTTTGATCCTGCGATAATGGAAATGCCTTGGCCTGGACCGAGACCGTAGCCATGAACTACCCGAACAGCAAGGGCCAGGTCGCCGGAACACGCTTTGGCGCCACTTTTCACGGAGGTTTGCCTTGGTAACCCGTCACACTCGAATCGTTGATCGCGCCATCACGCGGTTGAAGCTCAGGCAGCTGCGCTTGCTGGTGGCGGTCAGCCGCTATGGCAATATCCAGAATGCGGCCCGCGAACTGCGCATGTCCCAGCCGGCGGCTTCCAAGCTGATCCAGGACCTTGAACAGGATTTTGAAGTAAAGCTGTTTGATCGCACCAACCGGGGGGTGGTGCCGACGGCATTCGGGGAATCGCTGATCCGGCATGGCAAGCAAATCCTCGCCCAGGTTTCGATCGCCGCGCAGGAGCTGGATGATCTCACCGAAGGCAGCAGTGGCCGGGTGGTGGTTGGCACGCTGTTGGCCGCGGCTCCGGACCTGCTGCCACTGGCCATCGATGCCGTCCTGGAAGAACGCCCGAATGTCACCATCAAGGTGGTGGAGGGCACCAACGATGCGCTCATGCCTGCGCTGCTTTCCGGGGAAATCGACATGATCGTCGGTCGGCTGCCTGCTTACCGGGCTCGCGCCAGGCTGGTGCAGGAGCGGTTGTTCGACGAGCGTGTGCTGACGGTCGTCGGGCCCCGGCATCCGCTGGCGGGCAAACCATCCGTTTCATTTGCGCAGATTCGAAAATTCAGCTGGATACTGCCGCCACCGGAAACCACCCTGCGGCGGCAGATCGACCAGTTCTTCATCACCCAGGACCAGTACACGCCGCCTGCGGTGCTCGAATCGGTTTCCTACCTGACCAATCGTTCGCTGCTGCAGAAGCGCGACCTGGTCAGCCTGATGCCGGAACACGTGGTAGCCCATGACATCAAGAGCAGAAACCTCGCCGCG
>CBFGWJ010000275.1:0-3950 GCA_965652335.1 uncultured Gammaproteobacteria bacterium
TCAGCAGTATAAAGCAAAGCGCGCCCTTGAGGCTTCCAAGAGCCTGCCCTTCGGCCTGGCTTCGATGCATGCGGGCGCAAGCGGTTGCTGTGCTATCGTCAAATCTGCAAGGAGAAGGCTGGAGCGTGAAAAAGGCAGCACACAGCGCGGCGGCACGGAGCCCTGGTTTGGCAACGGACAAGGGCATCGTCGCTGCCGGACATCCTGAAACGTCGAAGGCTGCAGCTGAAATCCTGCGCGCGGGCGGCAATGCCTATGATGCCGTGGTTGCGGCCCTGTGCGCCGCCTGTGTGGCCGAACCCCTGCTGGTCAGCCTGGGCGGCGGTGGTTTCCTGTTGGCGGCCCCGGCTGAAGGCCCGCCACTGGTGTTTGATTTCTTCTGCCAGACGCCCGACCAGAAGCAACCGGAGAGCGAGCTTGATTTTTATCCCATCTGGGCGGATTTCGGCGCAGAACGGCAGGAGTTCCACATCGGCATGGGCTCGATCGCGGTGCCTGGCGTGGTTGCCGGCATTTTCAGCATCCATCGCCGGCTGGGACGGCTGCCGCTGCAAGAAGTGCTGGCGCCGGCGATAGAGCTGGCCAGGAACGGCACGGCCATCAATGCCATGCAGCACTACACCGTGCGCATACTGGAGCCCATCCTTCGCGCCGGGCCTGGCGTATTCCGTCTGTTTGAATCACCGGTGGCGCCCGGTGAACTGATTCGCGAAGGTGAAAATTTCCGCAACCCCGACCTCGCTGAGGCCTTTCAGCAACTGCTCCAGGAAGGCCCAGGGGTGTTTTATGAGGGTGACTGGGGCCGGCAACTGGTGGATGACTGCCGCAGCGGTGGCTATCTGCAGCAGCAGGACCTGCGGCAGTACCGCACAGAGCTGCGCCGGCCATTGCAGTTTGAGTTCGCCGGCGCGCGCTGCCTGACCAATCCGCCGCCCTCACCCGGTGGAGGCCTCATCGCATTCGCGCTCCAGTTGTTGCAACGAGCGTTGGAGCCGGGTGGTCACTGGGGCAGTGTTGAACACCTCCGCGCGCTGCTGGCCGCCATGCGGGCCGCCACGCTGGCGCGCGACCGGCACGGCCTGGGCGACAGCGCGGATGAAGCCCGAATGGCGCAACTGCTGGGCGAGGAAGTGATGCATGAATGGCTCAAGGACCTGGGCCTGCACAGTCTGTTCAGCCGCGGCACCACGCATATCAGCGTGGCTGACCGCGAAGGCAATTTGGCCAGCCTCACGGCTTCCAATGGCGAGGGCAGCGCCTACGTGCTGCCGGGAACCGGCATCCTGCTGAACAACATGCTGGGCGAGGAGGATTTGAACCGCTGCGGCTTTCACCGGTGGCGGACCAATCGCCGGCTGGCTTCGATGATGTCGCCAACAGTGGTCCTGGGTGCGGATGGCTCGCGCCTGGCGCTGGGTACCGGCGGATCCAACCGCATTCGCAGCGCCATCGTGCAGGTATTGGTCAACACGCTGCATTTTCACCTGCCGTTGCAGCAGGCCATCAGCGCGCCGCGGCTGCACCTCGAGGGCCGAAAGCTGTCGCTGGAGCCTGGTTTGGAGCCCGCCGTGTTTGACCAGCTGGCGGCCCAGGCAGGCCCGGGATTGCTGGAAATCCACCCGTGGCCGGCGCCCAACCTGTTTTTTGGAGGTGTGCACATGGTGCGATCCGGGCCCGGCCAATGCTTCGAGGCCGCAGCGGATTTGCGCCGCGGAGGCGCTGTAGACGTTGCATGAGGGCTGCAAGGCTTGCTAGAATGCCCGGCTCCGTTTTGAGCAGCCTGAATAAGGGCCCCAAAGAGTAAGAGTAAACCAGATGCCAAGTGTGAAAATCCGGGAAAACGAACCATTTGAATACGCGCTGCGCCGTTTCAAGCGCTCCTGCGAGAAAGCAGGCGTGCTGGCTGAAACCCGCCGCCGCGAATTCTATGAAAAGCCGACCCAGGAGCGTAAGCGCAAAGCTGCCGCTGCTGTGAAGCGCAATCTGCGCCGCATGTCCCGGGACGCCGTTCGGCGCACTCGTCTGTACTGAATATCTGTATCTGAGGCCCGAATCTGAGGGCCTGTACCGGGGAGCTGTGCTGGGGCTCCCTGGCCTGTCGGTCTTTTCGGCCGCTTGATCCGGCCAATATTGCTGGCCAGGGTTTCTGGCCAGGGTATCTGGGTCCGTACTCCCGGCCTGAAATGCTGGCCCGTATTGCCGTCCTGAATGGCTGACAGAGATTTCTGGCCCGTATTCCCGGCCAGCAATCACCGCCCCGGCTCAAGAGTGTCGGAAATAAGGCTATGAGCAGCGCCGGGCGAGGGGAAGGATCATGTCACTGAAAAACCGCATCCAGGAAGAAGTCAAAAACGCCATGCGCGCGCGCGACAAGGATCGCCTGGCCGTTTTGCGCCTGGTGTCCGCCGCCATCAAGCAGCGCGAAGTGGATGAACGCATCGAGCTCGATGACGAGCAGGTGCTGCTGGTGCTGGACAAGATGGTCAAGCAGCGCCGCGAATCGCTGGAGCAGTATGAAAAAGCTGCACGCGAAGACCTGGCGGCTCAGGAAAAAATGGAGCTTGAAGTCATCCAGTCCTTCATGCCCGAGCCGCTCTCTGAATCGGAACTGGAAGCATTGATCAAGGCTGCCATCGCCGAATCCGGCGCCAGCAGCATGCGCGACATGGGCAGCGTGATGAACGTGTTGCGCCCCCATGTGCAGGGCCGCGCGGACATGAAACTGGTGAGCCAGGCCGTCAAGAGCCAATTGGGTTCCTGAACATGCCGGGCTGTAGGCAGCAGTCCATTCTCGCAGGCGGAACCGGGCCATGGGCGGCCTGATTCCGGATTCCTTCATCGAGGAATTGCTGGGCCGCGCCGACATCGTCGAGCTGATCGAACGCCACATTCCGCTGAAGCGCAATGGCCGTGAATTCCAGGCCTGCTGCCCGTTCCACGACGAGAAAACGCCGTCGTTCACGGTCAGCCCGCAGAAACAGTTTTACCATTGCTTTGGTTGCGGCGCCCACGGCACCGCCATCGGCTTCCTGATGAATTACGAAGGCCTCGAATTCGTCGATGCCGTGGAAGAGCTGGCCCGCCAGCAGGGCATGACGGTGCCGCGCGATACCACCGCGCCACGCAAGGCCAGTGATGGCCTGCTGGACGCCATGGAAGCCGCCGCGCGCTGGTACCAGGAACAGTTGCGGGAAAGCGAAGAGGCCATCGCCTACCTGAAACAGCGCGGGCTGTCCGGCGAGGTCACCAGGGAGTATGGCATCGGTTTCGCGCCGGCAGGCTGGAAAAACCTGATGGACAAGTTGGGCGGCACCGCCGAAAAGCTGGCCCTGCTGCAGCGCGGCGGCCTGTTGAGCGAAGGCAAGAACGGTTCGTACGACAAGTTCCGCCACCGGATCATGTTCCCGATTCACGACCGGCGCGGCCGGGTGATCGGGTTCGGCGGCCGGGCATTGGGCAATGATGATGGGCCCAAGTACCTGAACTCGCCGGAAACCGAGCTGTTCCACAAGGGCCGCGAGTTGTACGGCCTGTATTTGGCGCGCAAGTCCAGTGGCCGCCTGGAGCGCATCATCGTGGTGGAAGGCTACATGGACGTGGTGGCCCTGGCCCAGTATGGCTTCCCCAATACCGTGGCCACCCTGGGTACGGCCGTGACCGGCGACCAGGTGGAGCTGGTGTTCCGGGCCTCGGACGAAGTGATTTACTGTTTTGACGGCGACCGCGCCGGCCGGCAGGCTGCCTGGCGCGCGGTTGAATCCACCTTGCCGCGGCTGAAGGAAGGCCGCCAGGCGCGTTTCCTGTTCCTGCCCGAGGGCGAGGATCCGGACAGCATGGTGCGCAAGCACGGCCAGGATGAGTTCAACCGGCTGCTGGGCAGCGCCCAGCCGCTGTCGGAGTTCTATTTCCGGCACTTCACCGAACAGGTGGACATGAATTCGATTGACGGC
>CBFGWJ010000276.1:0-3941 GCA_965652335.1 uncultured Gammaproteobacteria bacterium
GAATTGAACAGAGTGGATGTCCCGACATTGGGCAATCCAACAATACCGCACTTGAAGCCCATGAATTACTTAGTCCTGTTTAACGGTTGAGGGTGGTTCATCGGTGCGTGGCGAGGTATGCAGTTCCTTCATGGCTTTGGGCAAACGTCCTGACAACACATCGGGCATGACCCCTATCGCCGCGCCGATCGAGCGCCGGATCAGCAATTCTTCCTGCGCCGGCGGACGGCTCAGCACATAGCCGGTGACCTGCTCTTTTATACCGGGATGGCCGATTCCCAGCCGAAGCCTGATGAAACCCGGATCCTGGAGGTGGCGGAAAATGTCACGCATGCCATTATGTCCGCCGTGCCCTCCGCCCTGTTTGAGGCGAGCCGTACCAACCGGCAAATCAAGCTCGTCGTATGCCACCAGCAGGTTTTGCGGTTGAACCTGGAAATAGTCCATTACGGCGCGGACCGCCTGGCCACTATGGTTCATGAAGGTGGTTGGTTTGGCCAGGATGCAGGCTCTTGCATGCAGCTCGCAGCGTGCCAGCTCCGCATGAAGTTTGGCCTGAGACCGCAAGTGTATCCCGGCAACGGCTGACATCTCGTCCAAAAACCAAAACCCGGCATTGTGCCGGGTTTCAGCGTACTTTGAACCTGGATTTCCCAGGCCGACGATCAGGAACAGCTCAGACACTGGCTTTCAAAAGCGAAGATCAATCTTCGTCCTTACCGCTCGCCTTGTCTTCGTCACGTCCTTTGCGACTGACTTCGACCTCAGCCGGAGCTTCCGCCGCGGCTTCCATGTCTTCGTCAGAGCCCTGGGATTCCTTCACGTGAACTGCGTGTGCAATGGCTGTGTCATGCTCTTCACCGGATTCGAGTGCCGGAATGCTGACACCTTCGGGAAGGGTCACGTCTGACAGCATGATTGAATCACCGGCCTCCATCCTGGACAGGTCGACTGGCAGGTACTCGGGCAGGTCTTTCGGTAAAGCCTCGATCTCGATTTCAGTCATCAGGTGCTGAATAACCACACCAGAGGCCTTGCCCGCGGGTGATTTCTCCTCGCCAATGAAGTGCACTGGCACGGCGATGGTCAGTTTTTCATCAGCAGTTACCCGCATGAAATCTACGTGCATGATGATGGGCTTGTAGGGATGACGCTGCATATCACGCACCACAGCCTGCTGGGTAATGTCCGAACCTACCTTGATTTCAATGATCGATGAATAGAATGACTCGTGCTCTGAAGCATGCAGCAATTCGTTCTGGCTGAGCGACAGGGCAACCGCTTCGCGATGCCCGCCGTAAATAATCGCAGGAACTTTTCCTTCATGACGCAGGCGGCGGCTCGCACCTTTCCCCTGGTTTTCACGGAATTCCGCGACAATTGAATGATGAATGGACATGATAAACCTCAGACTCCCAATGCCTGCCTGGGGCAGGTTTCCGGCCGGATTGGCCAATGACCGGACCCGCGACCAGGCCCGGCTACAAAAAACAGCCGGGCATTATAGCCCAAGGTTGCCGAGCATTGAAGCGAAAATTCAGTACTGAGTCGATGCAAACCGGTGGGCAGGTCGATACCGGGGAATGCGGGCGCGTCAATCCACGTACATGGAGCTGACTGATTCGCCCTGGGCCATGCGCCGAATGGTTTCGGCCATCATCTGGGCGACGCTGAGTTGACGGATCTTGCCGCAATTTCGCGCCGCGTCACTGAGGGGAATGGTGTCAGTGACCACCATCTCATCCAATGCAGATTGTGTGATGTTGTCGACAGCCGGGCCCGAAAGTACCGGATGAACACAATAGGCGACCACCCGGCTTGCGCCTTTTTCCTTGAGCGCCGCGGCGGCTGAACAAAGGGTTCCGGCCGTATCGACCATGTCATCCACCAGCACGCAACACTTGTTGCGGACATCGCCAATGATGTTCATGACGGTTGCCACATTGGCGCGAGGGCGACGTTTGTCGATGATGGCGAGTTCAGCATCGAGCCGTTTGGCGATTGCCCGGGCACGGACAACTCCGCCCACGTCGGGAGAAACCACGATGATTTCGTATGACGACTGTCGTTGCCAGATATCGGCCAGGGTCAGGGGTGATGCGTAAACATTATCAACCGGAATATCGAAAAAACCCTGGATCTGGTCGGCGTGGAGGTCAATCGTGACAACACGATCCGTACCGACCGCTGAAATCATCTTGGCGGCCACCTTGGCGGTGATGGGTACGCGGGCTGAACGCGGGCGCCTGTCCTGGCGGGCGTAGCCGAAATAGGGAATCACGGCGGTGACGCGCGAAGCCGATGCGCGCTTGAGAGCGTCTATCATCACCAGCAGTTCCATGAAATTGTCGGCAGTTGGCGCGCAGGTCGGCTGCACTACGTAGGTGTCGCGGCCGCGGACATTCTCCATCACCTCAACCATCACTTCACCATCGCTGAAGCGGCCTACGATGGCTTTACCCATGGGCACATTCAGTTCATGGGCGATATTGCTTGCCAACTCCAGGTTGGCATTGCCGGAAAAGATCATCAATGTTGGTGCGGCCACCTGTTCCCTCCCGCGGGTGTGTCGCCCTGTCCGCGATCCAGCCCGGTGATCGGTTGGGTGTCACGAACTGTCATTCAAACCTGGCTGATTTGCATGAGATCAATAATGGCTGGGACGGCAGGACTCGAACCTGCGAATGCGGGGATCAAAACCCCGTGCCTTACCAACTTGGCGACGTCCCAGCAGAGTGCCAACCACGACCATCCCAGGTCATTCGCCGAAGCATTTCATGCACCGGCGACTGGTCCAGGCCGCGTACGGCGCGCACATTATATAGAGAATTCAATTGAAGTGTAGCGTTGGTTGCAGCCTCAACGCCGGGCATTTCCAGGAAAATACTGCTGCCCGTTCCGGTCATGCGCGGCTTTCCATATTTGCGCAGATTTTCCAGCGCTTCGGCCATTTGCGGGTACAAGGCCGTTACCACCGGTTCAAATGCGTTGAAGCACGCCCCGCTGAGGGCGTCGGCACGGCTGATGACCGGGCAATCCCGTTGCAGGGCCGGGTTCCGGAACAATTCGGCAGTGCTGATGTGCACCGGCATTTCCACCAGGACATAATGCCTTTCCCCGAGTTCAACCGGGTCCAGGACTTCACCCACACCGCCGGCCAGCGCGGTGCGCCCTTCCACGAACAACGGAACGTCAGCACCCAGCCGCAAACCGAGGCCCGCCAGGTCTTTCGTGGAAAAACCGCATTCCCACAGGGTGTTCAGGACCAACAGTACCGTGGCCGCATCAGAACTGCCCCCGCCCAATCCCGCTCCGACCGGAATGCGCTTCTTGATGCTGATCCGGGCACCCAGCCTGCTACCCGATTCCTTCTGCAGCAACCTCGCCGCGCGAACCGCAAGATCATCTTCCACGGGAATTCCGGCGAGTCCGCCCAGGCGCTGGATATCCCCATCCTCGCTGGGTTCCATGACCAACTCGTCACAGAAATCAATCAACTGGAACAGGGTTTGCAACTCATGGTAACCATCGGGGCGCCGTCCACATACATGCAGGAACAGGTTAAACTTGGCTGGCGCAGGCCAGACAACATCTGCCGCGTCAATCAAGCACAGACACCAATGGTGTGACCATCCAGTCGCTGATCACGAGCTTGACGGTATTTTCGCGGTTGCGTGCCACCAGCTTTCCGGGCAACCACACCTGCTGTTGCTGGCGGTATGCACTGAAATCCACTTTCCAGCCGAATTGCTGCAGGTAAGTGATGCGGCCCGCCTCATCCAGCTCACGGTCTTCCCATCCATTCGGGCGTGCCAGCCCCAAAACCCACCAGGACAATGCATCTACCGGTATTTTGACCTGCAAATGACTGCTCACCAATTGCGCGACCGATCCGGCAGAATACTCCCGGCCATCGGCCAGGCGGAGCGCGGCGAATCCTT
>CBFGWJ010000277.1:0-3938 GCA_965652335.1 uncultured Gammaproteobacteria bacterium
ACATCAACCGGGCGCTGCGGATTGTCCAGCGGAATGGCCACCCGATCAAGACCCGGAGCGGCAACGCCGTTGCCAAAGAAGCGCAACGAGGTGTCGGCGAATACCGGACTGGCAATCAGCGCAGGGAGTATGGCCTGGAGGAATGGTCGCTTGAGCACTTTGCTGGCCTGTTGCTGACTGGTGGATATTCGGGTGGCATTATGCGTGCGCCAGTCTTGCAGAAGAGAGTATGGTAAGCAGTTCAGCACTTTCCCCGGATGCAAACCCTTCGGCAGATCGGAACCGGATGATCACCGGCTTCCGGGTTGATGGCACTTGCTTTCCACTGCCTGTCGTTGGTGTGTTCCAACCCGGCAAGTACCGAGCGGAAACATTCAAACACAGCAATCGCCCCGTGAGTCGCGGCTTCGATCTCCTCAGGGCAGCGGACTGGGCGTGACGATTGGCCATCCCGTCATCGGATGCCAGCAGGTCCAGGTCGGCATCGATGCGGCCCACCCAGTCTTCAAGGGTGGGCAGCAGCCGGCGCAGGTCCGGGGTGCCATGGCGGGCGATGGCGGTGCGCAGGTTCGCCACCATCACAGCGATGGCCCGCAGGTAGTCAACGTAGGTAACCCGCTCGATTTGCCCCTTCGCGAGCAGTTTGGCTACCGGCGCCTGCTCCAACTGCCGGTGAATGGCAGCAGTGGCCGTGCGCAGATGTGTTCTGGCTGACATCCAGGGATCATAGACCTGGACCATGGGTTAAGCCAGCAAAACCGGGCTTTTTCCGTCTGTCCCAATGTCCTGGCCGGCTGGATCGGCATATACTTGATATGAAAGTTTTCCGCCAGCGTGGTAATTAAGCCTGAAGCCGTTCAACAAGGACTGAGACTGTGAAAATTCTGATTGGATATGATGGCTCGGATTGTGCCAAGGCAGCCTTGGATGATTTGCAGCGTGCCGGGCTTCCAGCGGATGCCGATGTGCTGGTTCTGACGGCGGCAGAGGTATTCATTCCCGACCAGCCGGGCACGGAAGCGACTGCGGAGGAATTGTATCCGCAGTATATCCCGCAAGCCGTGAAATTGGCGTGGGAGCGCAACAAACAGGAGTTTGAAGAAGCCAAAAGCCTTGCCGCTGAAGCTGCCGGCATTTTGCAGGCCCGGTTTCCCGGCTGGAAAATTGAATCCACGGCCCGCGCCGAAACACCGCACTGGGCCATCATCGGCGAAGCCAATGAACAGCGGCCGGACCTGGTGGTGGTCGGCTCACAGGGACGTTCCACGGTCGGGCGGATTTTCTTCGGCAGTGTTTCCCAAAAAGTACTGTACGAAACCGCTTGTTCCGTGCGCATCGGCCGCGGCCGGGAAACCGCTGTTTCCGATCCGGTACGGCTGGTCATTGGCGCGGATGGTTCACCTGATGCCAATGCGATGCTGGAAGCCGTTGTTGCGCGAAATTGGCAGAAGGATACGGAAGTCAAACTGGTTACCGTTGTGGAATCCTTTCATCACTACGGCGACCAGCCGAACGCGCAAATGGACCGGGTCCACGAGATCCAGGAATCTGCCGAAAAGAAGTTGCGTGATGCCGGGCTGTATGTCATTCCGGTTGTGAAAGAAGGTGACGTAAAGCACATCCTGCTCGATGAAGCCGAGTCGTGGAGAGCGGACTGCATTTTCCTGGGAGCCCAGGGCCTGCGGTTTCTGGAACGAATCGTACTGGGCAGTGTTTCTTCGGTAGTCGCTGCCCGAGCCGGTTGTTCGGTTGAGATTGTGCGGCGCAAGCCGGAACCCGATGCCTGAAATGAATACAAGCATGGATTGGTTCTGGATCCAATCCATGCTTTATTGATTACCGGGCCAGGCGCCGAGACGCATGTCCATGGTCACGGTGAAGGTCCTCGTCTGGTTCAGGCCTGGGCGGTTCTGCGCTGGTCATGCCCGGTAGGGTGCGTGCCTGAACGTATATTCACCCAGCAGCCGATCAGCTCGGCCGTCCACGGCGATCAGTTTCACGCTTTGCGTGGTCGTCCCCAGTTTTCTCAACCCGGAGGACTGGGCCATGATCGCCAGTTCCTGTGCCTGCGGGTCAAAGCTCACATCCTCGAGCCGCATCGATTCACCGGATTCAGAGTCATCGATCTGAACATCCAGGCGGGTTATCGAACCCAAATTTACGCCCAGGCGGGAAATCACCAGGTCGTCGTGCGGCGCAATGGTGCAATTGACGCTGCCATTGGGCTCCAGCCGGTATTCCCTGATCCGCAGGCCGGATGCCCGCAAAGTTTTGACAAAGCCTGAGGGAATCACCGCGGAGGTCACGCCGTCGCGGACCAGCCGGCGAACCTGCTGGCCCAGGTCAATCAGCCACTGCAGGCCTGCCGCGCAACTGCGGCAGGCAAAGAGGTGCTCTTCAATCTCCAGCGCACGTTGCGCGTCGCACTCGTCCAGCCAGTAACCGAGCAGTTCACCGGTTTCCAGGGGGTTATTGCAATGGTTTGCGTTCACGACCGGTCGCCTTCCATGCAACGTCGCAAGCGCTCGATACCGCGATGGCGAATCACGCGAACATTCGGCTGGGAAATATTCAGTTGCCGGGCCACCGCATCGGCCGGGCTTTCATCGTAGAAAGTCATCAGTATCACCGTGCGCTCGCGTTCCGGTAGCTGCGCCAGGCAATGCTGCAGGCATTGGGAATCGAGCTGCACGTTGAGCCTCGGATCCGCGGCTTCATCAACCACCGCGAAATCGTGACGGTAGGTGTGGAGTAGCCGGTCCCGGCGACGCGCACCGCGCTGGATGTCCAGAACGCACTGGCGGCTGGCACCCAACACGAATGATGCAATCCGGTCGGGTTCGCGTATCTCTCCCAGGCTCAGGCGCTTCAGCGTCATCAGCATCACATCCTGCACCAGGTCGGCAGCGGCCTGCGGTTCACGCAGGTGTTTGAGCCCATACAGCCGTATGCGCGGCGCCAGGCTTTGGTACAGCAGCGCTTCGGCTTGCGGGTCGCGAGCCGTGCCGGCAGCCATGATCCTGGCGGCGAGTTCGGCGTCATCCCCGGTATTTGCGGACTGCGAATTTTCCACCCGGCAAGCATAAAGTTTCCTGGTTTTTACCGGAAGTGTAACGAATGGACCGGTCGTTACACTTCCGGGCAGGCGCAATTCTTCAACAACCCGCAGGAGGAACCCATGATCACCAACGCTCAATCAGGTACCAATATCCAGGAAGTGGCGGACGGCATTTACCGGATCAACACACCGGTTTCGATTCCGGGCGGCAGCCCGTTCAATTTCAACCAGTACCTGGTGGTCGATGACCAGCCCCTGTTGTTTCACATGGGCCAGAAGCAACTGTTCCCGCTGGTTCGTGAAGCCATCGACCGGGTGATGCCGGTTCAGAACCTCAGGTACCTGGCGTTTTCACATTTTGAAGCCGACGAGTGCGGTGCGCTCAATTCATTCCTGGAAACCGCGCCTGAAGCCGAAGCACTGTGCAGCCGGGTGTCGGCCATGGTCGCCATCAACGACTTTGCCATTCGTGCTCCCCGGGTAATCCAGGATGGTGAATCCCTGGAGCTGGGCCGCCGGACCATGCGCTGGTTTGATACACCGCATTTGCCCCACGGCTGGGACTCCGGACTGATGATGGATATGACCACGCAGACCCTGTTTTGCGGTGACCTGTTCACGCAGGGCGGGGCCGGTGAAGTTGCCCTGACCACCGCGGACATACTCGGCCCCAGCGAGGCGTTTCGTGCTCCCACCGACTACTACGCGCATGCGCCGGATACCGCGCGAATGATCGAACGCCTGGCCGGACAGCATCCCACTACGCTGGCATGCATGCACGGCAGCGCCTGGAGCGGAGATGGCGCCGGTTTGTTGCGTGAACTGGCGGCCACGGTGAAGCCGGTTAAATTGGATCTGGCGGCGGCCTGACCATTAGCGA
>CBFGWJ010000278.1:0-3938 GCA_965652335.1 uncultured Gammaproteobacteria bacterium
GGCCGTGATGACGATGGGCGGCTGGTACTTTTCAACCAGCGCCAGTTCCGCGTCCAGCCGTTCATAGGTACTGTGCATCACCAGGTTCTGCGCCCACACCTGCGTGGAGCCCGCCACCTGTTTCTGTTTGAGCAGGGCGAGTTCGCCGGTGATGCGGTCCAACCACTCCTCCAGCACATCCAGTGTCCGCGCGTTGGGAGCGGGGAAGCTGCCGACGATTCCGGAACGGCAGGCGCCCACCACCAGTTCCGGCCCCGAAACCAGGAACATGGGGGCGCAGACCACGGGCAGGCGCAATGTGGCCCGCAGCTCGGCGAAGCGGTTGCGCGCTTCTGTTCTAACCATGATGATGAATCCTTATTTGCAAGCACTAACTTTCATTATTAGACTATCAATCTGTTCGTCATGCAACCATCATATTCAGTGAGGTACACCGACCATGGAACTGTTTTCTTCGAGCCTGCTGGTCATCATGGCCGCCAGCGCCGCGGTAGCGCTGGGGTCCGTACTGCTGCTGTGGCTGGTCAGCATGGCCATCCGGGATGTGAGCATCATCGACATGTTCTTCGCGGTCATCCTCATGGCCATCACCGGCGCCTGCCTGTACCTGAGCGAAGCCACGCCGGAGCGGCAATGGCTGGTGACGGCCATGGTCGGAATCTGGGGCATTCGCATCACCTTTCATTTGATCCGCCGTAACTGGGGGCATGGCGAAGACCCGCGGTACACCAAGCTGCGCAGCTGGGCTGCCAGCGATCGCGCCTTCAACTGGCTGGCCTTGCGCCAGGTATTCCTGCTGCAAGGCGTGGTGCTGTGGTTTGTGGCACTGCCCATCCAGTTTGCCCTCGGACAGGGCAGCCAGGCTGAACTGGGATTCTTCGCCTGGGCCGGCTTGCTGGTCTGGGCCGTGGGATTCCTGGTCGAGTGGATCGCCGACGAGCAGTTGCGGAAATTCAAAGCCAACCCGGAATTGCGCGGCACCGTGCTGCAAAGTGGCCTGTGGCGCTATTCACGCCATCCCAACTATTTCGGCGAGTTGTGCGTGTGGTGGGGCATTTTCCTGGTGGCCTGCGAAGTTCCGTGGGGCTGGCTTACGATTATCGGCCCCATCGTTTATTCTTACCTGGTGATCAATGTCACCGGACAAAGAACCCTGGACAAGAAACTGGCGCGGGAAAAGCCCGGCTACCAGGAGTACATGGAGCGGACCAGCGGCCTGATTCCCCTGCCGCCACGGAAATCTCCGGCTTGAATTCCCGCGCGCCAGCAAACTCAACCGCCGACCCGGCGGGTTCAGCGCTCATTCTCAACAGCCCGGTGGCGCGTGCGTTCGCCATCGTCGGTGACCGTTGGGCCGGGTTGATACTGCGTGATGTGTTCCTCGGAGTGCGGCAGTTTGAAGTGTTCCGCAAGCGCAGTGGCGCGGCCCGGGGCACGCTGACTTCGCGGCTGAAGTCGCTGGTGGACCACGGCATCCTGCAACGCGTTCGATACCAGGAATCACCCGAGCGCTTTGAATACCGGCTGACGCGCAAAGGCCTGGATCTCTACCCGTTCCTGATGTCGGTGTGGGATTGGGAAACGCGCTGGAGCGTGGAAACGCACATTCCGCCCAACCTGGTCCACACCACCTGCGGACACCCTACCCGGCCTGAGTTCCAGTGCAGCAGCTGCCACCAGCCGGTGACCATGCGCGAGGTGCAGTTCAAGCGCCAGGCCGAGCAGGGTCCGCCGCAAACGGTTCCGGCCCGGTTCCAGCGCCGCACGCCCGCCAGCAAGCTCAATACCGACGGCGTGGACCGCGCTTTTTTCCATGTGCTGGACGTGATCGGCGACCGCTGGACCGGCCTGGTGCTGGCCGCCATGTATTTTGGCCTCAACCGCTACGACGAAATCGCCAATGTCATCGGCATCGCCACCAATATTCTCTCGGACCGCCTCAAGATGCTGGTGAGCGCAGATATTCTCGAGCAGGTGCCTTACCAGGAGCGGCCGGTGCGCTACAAATACCGCCTGACGGAGAAAGGTGCTGCGCTTTACCCCATTGCCCTGCAGTTGCATGAATGGGCGCTGCGCTGGCTGTTCCGGGGCGAGAAACCCGGCATTACGCTGACCCACAGGCCCTGCGGCGCGGATCTTCGTACCGACCTGGTCTGCGCCGTCTGCAAGAAGCCACTGGACGTGCACAGCGTCAGCTTCGACAGCAGCTTCCTGGAAAACCACTGACAAGGCGGATTGCGGTAATCATCCACTTTGGCTGAACCCGGGTATTTCTGATGCAAACAACGAGCAAACTCCTGTTCCCGGCATGGTGCGTGGCGGTCGCAGTGCTGGCCGGCTGCGCCGGACAGGCCGTCCAGTACGGCCCGGCCGCCGGGCAGGTTGCCGCGAACTGCACGGGTTTTCTCGCCCGGCCCCTTGAAGGCATCAGGGTAGACTCGGCCGAGGTCGTTTCCGGCCGTGAAGACCTGCCGGCTTTCTGCGCCGTGCGCGGCACCATAGCGCCGACCATCGGTTTTGAAATGCGCCTGCCGCTGGATGGCTGGAACGGCAAACTGTTCCAGTCGGGATGCGGCGGTTATTGCGGCGCGGTGATACCCGACAAGCCGGGCTGGTCCAACACCATCAACGGCGCCCTGCGAATGGGCTATGCCGCGATCACCACTGATGCCGGGCACGAGGGTGGCCTGGGCGATGCTTCCTGGGCGCTGGATAATCCAGAAGGCGTGGAACTGTATGCTCACCGTTCCATTCCACTCACTCATGATGCTGCCATGCAGTTGGCGGAAGCGCTTTATGGCCATGATCCGGAATTGAGCTATTTCGGCGGCTGTTCCAACGGCGGCCGCATGGCGGCGATGGCGGCGCAGCGCTACCCTGACATCTTCGACGGCATTTTCGCCGGGGGTTCAGTGCTGAACCTGTCGCAGAATGGCGGTATTTACGGGTCCTGGGTGGTGCAGTCCAACACCACGGAAGATGGCAGCCGCATCCTCACCGCCGAAAACTTCGCCGCCAGGCTGCCCGTGCTGGAAGCCGCAGTGCTGGCGCAATGCGATGCGAGCGATGGGCGGGAGGACGGCAACATCACCCAGCCACGCGAATGCAAGCCGGACCTCAGTCAGTTGCCCATCTGTACTGCTTCGAACGGAAGCGATCCCGCAACGTGTTTCACCGCTGCCGAGCTGGGCGTGCTGCAACGCTGGTACCAGGGCCCGCGCAACTCCGCCGGCGAACAGCTGTATCCAGGCATGCCCCCGGGTAGCGAGCGCTACTGGCTGGTGTGGTTCCTGGATCGCGCCGGGCGAACCGCGCCGGGCAATGCGCTGGGCGGCGACTATGCCCGCTACCTGGGTTTCCCCGAAGGCGTGCCGGACGGCTACACGGCGATGGATTTTGACTTCGACCGCGATCCGGCTCGGCTGGCGGAAAATGGCAAGCTGCTGGACGCCCTGGACCCCGACCTCACGGCGTTCCGGAACAGCGGCGGCAAGCTGCTGATGTGGCATGGCTGGCAGGACCCGCTGGTGCTGCCCGACCAGAGTCCCGGGTATTACGAGTCAGTTGAAGCCGTGATGGGCGGAACCGAACCCACCCAGGAATTCCTGCGCCTGTTCATGATTCCCGGCCAGGGCCACTGCTGGGAAATTCCCGCCAGCCAGCCGGACCAGTTCAATCCCCTGGCCGTACTGGAGCGCTGGGTGGAACAGGGCGAGGCGCCGGAACAGCTGCTGCTGTCGACACCACCGGCAGCTGCAAGCGGCGGCCTGGCTGAGCCCGGCGAGACCGCGGTGGTTTGCCCTTACCCGATCGCCGCCAACTCCTGCTCGAGGTAGGCCACCAGCTCTTCCACCGTGCACTGCGGCGTGCGGGTGAAATCGTACATGTGGGTTTCGCGGGCGGCGCGGTCGAACCAGATCACTTCCTCGCCGGTGATT
>CBFGWJ010000279.1:0-3924 GCA_965652335.1 uncultured Gammaproteobacteria bacterium
CCGCCGGACCTGAAGCTGCATGAGGGACGCACCAAACACATTTTCAAGCAGGCCCTTGAGGGCATTCTGCCCCAACCGATCATCGATCGCCCCAAGCAGGGTTTCGCGGTGCCCCTTGGCCGCTGGTTCCGCGGCGAACTCAACGGCTTTGTCCATGACCTGCTGCTGTCGCCAACCAGCAGGGGGCGGAATATTTTCAACCCCGCCTATATCGAGAATCTGCTGCTGTTGCAGGGCCGCGGCCGGCCGCTGGACCTGCAACTCTGGACACTGATTTCCTTTGAACTCTGGTGCCGGACCTTCCTCGACCAGCCCATTGCAGCCAGTAAACGCCCTATGGCAGCACAGCGCGCACGCCTCGAAAGGCCGGGGCAAATCCGGGCGGCGCAGGGATGAGCACGACCGCTCGAACCCATCTCCAGCGCATTGCGATTGTGGCGCCCAGCCTCGATATCCTGGGCGGCCAGGGTGTCCAGGCCTGCAGCCTGGTTCAGGCACTGAAAAGCGATGGCTTCGAGGTCTTGTTCATACCGGTGAATCCCCGCTTTCCGAAAGCATTGAGCTGGCTGCGGCGGATTCCGGTTGCACGCACGCTGCTCAACCAGTGCATGTACCTGGCAGGGCTGTCCAGGCTGCGTCACGCCGACGTCGTGCATGTGTTCTCCGCTTCCTACTGGTCTTTCCTGCTGGCGCCGGTACCGGCGATCCTGGTCGCGCGATTATTGCGCAAGCCGGTGATCCTCAACTACCACAGTGGCGAGGCCGAGGATCATCTCGATGGCTGGGGATTGCGGGTACACCCCTGGTTGCGCCGGGTCAATGAGATTGTGGTTCCGTCCAACTACCTGCAGAACATCTTTGCCCGTCACGGTTATCGAGCACAGGTGGTGCGGAACATCATCGATACCTCCGGATTCCCCTATCGGGAACGGAGTTCGCTACAACCCTTGCTGCTTTCCAACCGCAACCTGGAAGCACACTATGGCGTCGACACCACGCTGAAAGCCTTCGCCCTGCTGCGAAAACAATGGCCGCAGGCGCGACTGAAAATCGCCGGCTATGGCAGCGAACGCGGCCCGCTTGAGGAGTGGGTCCGCTCCGAGCGCCTGGGCGGGGTGGAGTTTGTCGGCCGGATCGAGCCGGAGGCCATGCACCAGCTTTACGATGAGGCCGACATTTTCGTCAACGCCTCGGTGGTTGATAACCAGCCCATCTCCATCCTCGAAGCCTTTGCCGCGGGCCTGCCGGTGGTATCGACCCCAGTGGGCGATATTCCGGCGATGTTGCGTTACCAGCAGAACGGAACGCTGGTCCCGCCCAATGACCCGGCCGCCATGGCGGCGGCCATCGCCCAGCTGCTGGAAGCGCCATCGGAAGCCATCAGCATGGCGCGGCGCGCCCGGGCAGAGGTTGAACACTATACCTGGGCCCATGTGGGCACTTCCTGGACCAGGCTCTACGGGAGCAAAAGTGAAGCTGCAGCGCCTCTTTGAGATGACGCCAACCGAACTTGCCTTCCGTGGCCGCCAGCAACTGGCGAGGACGGTGGACCGTTTCGTAGCATCCCGAGGCACGCCCAGCCCCGTTTGCCGTTTCGAAGTATTTGATGGTGACCTGAGCTTCCAGCGGATGACGCTGCTGCTGGAGAACGCGGATCCCGAAACCATGGCCGCACAATTGCAAAGGCGCTTTGCGCAGCTCGGCCCGTCGCGTTTTTTTGCGGGCGTCGACGAAGCCGGGATTGCCGCACATATTGGCAACCACCGTGCCGATGTCCGGCAGCGGATTATCGACAGTGCCGATGCTGCCTGCCGGGATGAGTTCGACATACTGGGCTATGGCAGCTTGTCTTTCGGGTCGCCGGTTGACTGGCAGCTGGATGCAGTTTCGGGCCAGCGGGTTGCGGCGATGCATGGCAGCCGGGTCCGGTACCTCGATAGCAACCAGGTGGGTGACAGTAAAGTGGTTTGGGAACTGAACCGCCATCAATGGCTGCTGGACCTGGGGCAGGCCTGGCGCTTTACCGGGGATGACCGCTATGCCCAGGCATCGGTCCGGCTGCTGCGCCAATGGATGACCGCCAACCCACCGGGCTTTGGTATCAACTGGTCAAGCTCGCTGGAAGTCGCGATACGGATGATCTCGTGGTGCTGGGCGCTGAACCTGTTTCGCGGAGCAGCTGCCTTCACCCCTGAACTGTTCCTGCAGATGCTGGCCTGGATCCAGGCTCATGCGCGCTACGTGGAACGCAATCTGTCCCGCTACTTCTCACCCAATTCCCACCTGACGGGCGAGGCCCTGGGACTGTTCTACGTGGGCACCCTGTTACCCGAACTGGAAGGCGGCAAGCGCTGGATGGAACTCGGGCACAAGGTTCTGCTGGAGCAACTGGACCGCCAGGTGCTTCCCGGCGGCGTGTATTTCGAGCAGTCCACCCGCTACCAGTACTACACCGTGGACATCTACCTGCACTTCATCATCCTGGCGGAACGCAACCAGGTGGCGGTGCCGGCCAGCGTTCGAAGCCGACTTGGGGAGATGGTCGAATTCCTGCTGCAGCTGCGCCGCCCGGACGGCACCGTGCCACAAATCGGCGATGCTGACGGCGGCTGGTTGTTACCGCTGGTAAAGCGCGAACCGGGTGATTACCGCGGACTTTTTTCCACCGCGGCGGCATTGCTGGAAAACCCGCAATTCGCCTGGGCCGCCAAAGGTGTCGCTCCAGAAGCCTGGTGGCTGCTGGGTTCGCACGGAATCACTGGCGCAACATCACACCCATTGGCGCCTCCTACGCAGGACACGCTCCGCAATTTCCGCGAAGGGGGTTACGTGGTGATGCGCAGCGGCTGGGATGACCGCGCCCACCAGCTGATATTCGACACCGGTCCGCTGGGCTGCGGTGTCAGCGACGGCCACGGCCACGCCGACCTGCTGAGTGTCCAGTGCAGCGCATTTGGTGAAAACTTCCTGGTCGATGCGGGCACTTTCTGTTACACGGCGGACGCAGACTGGCGCAATTTTTTCCGCAGCAGCCAGGCGCACAGCACGGTAACGATGGATGGCTGCGGACAAGCCGAGCCGGCGGGTCCATTTTCCTGGGACAGCAGGCCAGCCGCGCGCTTGCTCAACTGTACGAGCGCTCCGGAATACAGCCTGGCTGAAGCTGAGCATGATGCCTGGGGCACTCTCGCGGATCCGCTCATTCACCGTCGGCGCGTGCTGTTTGTTGACTCGCGCTACTGGCTGATCATCGATGACCTGGGCGGAGACGCCAGGCATCGCATCGACCTGCGTTACCAGTTTGCGCCGATGCCGGTCGAAGCTGAAGACCATGGCTGGGTGCGGGCGCGCGCACGCAGCAGCGCGCTGCTGGTCAAGGCCTTTGCGAATGTTCCACTTGAAACAACCATCGTCCGGGGTCAACTGCAGCCGATTGCGGGCTGGTATTCCCCAGATTACGGACAGAAGCAGCCCGCGCCGGTACTGAGCTTCAGCGCGACTGCCGACTTGCCGCTCCGCATTGTCACGGTGCTGTATCCCACCACTGACCCGCACGCAGCAGTCCCCTCAGTGGCGGTGCTGACTGAGGCGGGCACACCAGTTGGCCGTGAAGGCCGGCAGGTCAACCGTGTGACGGTAACTGCCGGTGAGCAGCAGACTTTCATTATTGAAGACCACCAGGTCTTCGTTCAAAACGGTATCAAAACATGTGTGGAATAGCAGGAATCCTGAAATTCGACCCGCGCGCGGAAGTGGAGGAGCGTCGCCTGCTGGCCATGCGCGAAAGCCTGCTGCATCGCGCGTGACGCGGCGTCAGCGCCGGCTCGTTCGCATACGCACAGGACGCTCGAACCGCTGCCGCCGAGCCAGCCGGTCAAGGCGCCCGCCGCCACGCCTGCGTTGATCGCCTCCCGGCCTCCCGGA
>CBFGWJ010000280.1:0-3918 GCA_965652335.1 uncultured Gammaproteobacteria bacterium
GGGTCTCGGGCGCGCCTTTCACCGCTACCAAGGCATGGCCCTCGTGGTCGTGATGCAAGGTCGCCATGAACCGGTGCCTGGCGTCAAAGGGAATGACGTCAGTCCGCGTCCAGGCCGCGAGTTCCGAGCGTGAGTTCAGGTCCAGTTTTCCGGCCAGTGCCAGCAGTGCGCCTTCCATGGGATCGCCTTCGACTGTCCAGGCACTCTCTGACTCGCGCAAGGAAGCATCATTGCAAAGGATCGCAGCGCGGCCGAATTCTTCCAGGGTCCTGTGTTCCCGTACATCTGCAACCGCATCCTCCAGGCGGACTTCCCCCCTGGGTTCGTAACCTGTGCCGTCAAGAGTGAACATGTGCAAGCGTGTCACCAGCGACGCAACCATCATTTCGTTCCGCGTCAGTGTGCCTGTCTTGTCCGTGCAGATGACTGAGACCGAGCCAAGTGTCTCGATGGCTGGCAGCTGGCGGACGATTGCATTGCGCCGCGCCATCGCCTGCACGCCGACGGCCAAAGTGATCGTCAGGACAGCAGGTAATCCTTCCGGGATCGCGGCCACTGAAAGGCCGACGACCGCCATGAACATTTCACTGAAATCGAAATGAGCCACGAAATATCCAAATACAAGCAGGACGGCAGCGATCAGAAGAATCAGCGTTGTCAGCCATTTTGCGAAGACGTTCATCTGGCGGACGAGGGGAGTGGTCAGAACTTCGACGTCGGCAAGCAGGCCGCTGATACGGCCGAGCTCTGTAGCGGACCCAGTCGCAATCACGACGCCTTTGGCCAGTCCGCCCGTCACCAGGGTACCGCTGAATGCCATGCAGCTGCGGTCGCCAAGTGCCGCTTGACGCTCAAGTGGCTGCGTCAGCTTTTCGACCGGAACAGACTCGCCGGTGAGAATGGCTTCCTGGATCTGCAGGCCCGGTGCCTGAAACAGCCGCAGGTCGGCAGGCACTTTGTCGCCTGCCTCAAGCAGCACAATGTCGCCCGGAACCAGATCTTCACCGGCGACACTGCATCTCTGCCCGTCCCGCAACACATTCGCACGCGGGGCCAGCATACCCCGAATAGCCTCCATTGCCCGTTCCGCCTTACCTTCCTGGACGAAACCTATTGCAGCATTGGCCAGTACCACAGCGAGAATCACAAGCGTGTCTATCATGTGCCCGAGCAACATCGTAATGATGGCGGCCCCGAGCAGAACGTAGATCAGGATATTGCGGAAATGCATCAGGAAGCGGACCAATGCGCTTCGCCTGGCCCTGAGGGGTAAACGGTTGGGACCGTGGACTTTCAGGCGTTCTGCCGCATCGGCGCTGCCCAGGCCGGAGGATGACGTGTCGAACTTCTGCAGGACTTCATCCGCGTCAAGCGCATGCCATTCGACTGACTCAGGGCCTTCCCGCATCATTACCATGCCTTGACTATGGCGACGTCACAGGGCGGGTTGCCGAGCAGGTTTTCCGCGACACTGCCCAGGATTGCACGGGGTATCCCGGTGCGGCCATGGGTTCCGACAATCACCAGGTTGGCCTGGAGTGTGGCGATTTGGTTTCGCACAACTGTTTGTGGGGAGCCCTCTTCAGTCACGCAGCGGATTTTCCCCCGGTGATCCCCGAAGCTTTCCAGGAAAACCTTGAATTCATTGCCTATTTCCGTAGTGATCTGCACCTGGTGATCCTTGCTGACATCGCGCCCGGCGTAGATCAATCCGCGGTAGGGAATGTGGTAGGCGTGAACCAGTGTCAAATCCACTTTTGGAAAGAAACTGAGTGCAAACTGCACCGCCCGCCGTGCATGGGTTGAAAAATCAACTCCGGCGACGATCTGGTTGTATGCCAGCTCGGCGCGCTGTACTGCGACAAGGCACGGAAACTGGCCATCGCGAATCACCCGTTCAACGGTAGTTCCGCGGAACGAAGCAGTGTCTTCGCGGTGTGTTCCCAGCACCAACAATTGCGCATTGATGCGTTCAGCGACCTCAATGATCTTGCGGTGCGGCTTGCCGAATTCGACGCGGGGCAGGGTGCGAATACCATGACGCTGGTTCAGTCCGAACGCCACGGAGTCCAGTTCGGCCTCTGCAGCCCTGGCGAGCTGGTCGGCCAGTTTTGCCGGAAGATCGTCGTCGACGACATGCAGGATCGTCAGTTCCAGCTTCTTTTCAGCGGCGAGCAGCGCGGCGCGGTCAATTGCTCGATCCGAACGGGCGGAGAGATCGGTTGCAACAAGCAGGGTGTCGGCCATCTGGATTCTCCTTCAAATAGCTGTATTATCGCAAAAAAATCCCAACGACCTGTTGCCGCAGGTCAAGAAGGAAAGATCGACTTTGAAAAGTCTCGCAAGTTCAGGCAACACTGGAGAAACAGGTTCCTGACGCAAAATACCCTGGCTCAGGTTGCCAGGCCTGCGGGACGTAATCCGGGCCATGGAACCGGCTCGGCACCCTGGTAGCATCGGCAAGGTGAGGAATTAGCGCTTTTTCAGGCCCAGTTGGTCAAGCCGGCAAGGGTTTGTGGTAAAGTGCGCGCCAGCCGAAATACTGTCAGTTGAGGGAGTGTCATTTCAATGTACGGAATAACCATGATTATCACGGCTTTGGGGCTGTTTGGCCTGGCTGTGGCCTTCTTTTACATGAAGCGTGTGACCAGCATTCCGCTGGATATGGGGCTGGATGAAAAAGACGCCAAACGGCTGAAATTCATCCACGGCGCAATCGCCACCGGCGCGATGGCCTTCCTGAAGCAGGAATACAAGTTCCTGACCATTTTCATGGTCGTTTTCGCAGCCATCATCGCGATCCTGATTGATGACGCACACACACCGGATACGCGTGAAGGCGTTTACACCGCGATCGCCTTCCTGTTTGGCGCCGCCATTTCCATCGCTTCCGGTTACATCGGCATGAAAGTGGCCACGCAGGGCAACGCCCGCACCACGGTATCCGCCAAGAAAGACATTTCCCACGCCTTTGATGTGGCCATCAATTCCGGCGCGGTGATGGGCTTTGCGCTGGTGGGTCTGGCCACTCTGGGCCTGGTGGTGATCTACGTGGTCATGAAGGCGCTGCTGTCCGACGTGGAGAACCACGTATTGATGGAAGTGATCGCCGGCTTTGGCCTGGGCGGTTCCACCATCGCACTGTTCGCCCGCGTGGGCGGCGGCATTTTTACCAAGGCGGCCGACGTGGGCGCCGACCTGGTAGGCAAGGTTGAGAAAGGTATTCCTGAAGACGATCCGCGCAACCCGGCGGTAATCGCCGACAACGTGGGCGACAACGTCGGCGACGTGGCCGGAATGGGCGCCGACCTGTTCGGTTCCTGCGCGGAAAGCACCTGCGCCGCCATGGTGATATCGGCCATTGCCTTTGCTTACGACCCGAATGCGCTGCTGTATCCCATCCTGATCAGCTCCGTGGGCATTCCCATCAGCCTGCTGACCAAGCTGCTGGTCGGCGTGAAGAAAGAAGAGGACGTTGCGCCGGCCCTGATGAAGCTGCTGGTGATTTCCAGCGTGCTGATGGCCATTGTGATGTTCTTTGTGACCAAGGCCATGATCCCGGCTTCGTTCGAACTGGGTGGCGCCACCTACACCAGCATGGGTGTTTACTGGTGCTTCCTGTCCGGCCTGGTGGCCGGCCTCGCGGTTGGACTGCTCACCGGCTACTACACGTCCGAGAAGTACAAGCCGGTCCAGGAAGTGGCCAAATCGTGTGAAACCGGCGTGGCTACCAACATCATTTATGGCCTGGCGCTGGGCTACAAGAGCACCGTGCTGCCTTACCTCTGTATCGCGGTCAGTATCTTCATCTCCTGGGGCCTGGCCGGCATGTACGGCGTGGCCATCGCTTCCC
This sequence comes from uncultured Gammaproteobacteria bacterium, assembly GCA_965652335.1. Classification (GTDB taxonomy): domain Bacteria; phylum Pseudomonadota; class Gammaproteobacteria; order Xanthomonadales; family SZUA-36; genus JAWXBM01. Next base: position 3,854 of record CBFGWJ010000280.1, read on the forward strand.
TGGGCATGCTGGGAACGCTGGTGATCGTCCTGACCATCGACGCTTACGGTCCGGTAGCCGATAAC
>CBFGWJ010000281.1:0-3918 GCA_965652335.1 uncultured Gammaproteobacteria bacterium
CGGAGGTGCTGATGCGCTGGCCTGCATGAGCCTTGCGGATATGCAGACTTATCTGGTGGAGCTGCTGATGAAGCAGGACCAGATGAGCATGGCCGCATCGCTGGAAAGCCGGGTGCCGTTTCTCGATCACCCGCTGGTGGAGAAGGTTGCCAGCATTCCCGGGCATCTGCGCCTGCACGGCGGCGTGACCAAGTCGCTGTTGCGTGATGCAGTCAGCGACATCGTGCCGCCCGAGATCCTGAAGCGCCGTAAAATGGGCTTTCCGGTTCCCATCGGACCATGGCTGAGAGGGCCTTTCTGGTGGTTGATCGAAGAGTTCGTACTCGGGCACAGGGCCCGGATGCGGGACCATTTCTGCACCATGCAACTCGGGGCACTCGCCACGGAGCACCGCATGGGCATGGCTGATCATGGGGAGCGGTTGTGGCTCCTGATCAACCTTGAAATCTGGCAGCGGATCTTTATCGATGGCGAGGATCCGGCCATGATATTCGCCGAGCGCAGCCGGGCGAAGTTCCGCTGGGCCGAAGCGCGGTTGCGGCTGCCAAGCGCGGCCTTGCAATGATGGCAGAGGTCGCTACCGCTGAACGTCCTTTGCGCATTCTGTGGGTCAAGGTGGGTGGACTGTGGCCGCTGACCAGCGGCGGCCGGCTGCGCAGTTTTCATATCATCGCGGAGCTGTCCCGCCACCACGTGGTGACGGTGATCACCACCCATGAGCCCGAGGCAGTGCTCGAAGAGGGTGAAAGCGCGCTGGCTTCGCACCTGCCGCACTGTGCGCAAGTCACCTCGGTGCCGCATGCCGCGGCCAGAAGAGGCGGCATCCGTTTGTTGTGGACGCTGGTGCGCTCGTGGCTGACTCCGCTGCCGGCCAGCATCTTCAAGTGGCGCAACGCGGCGCTCTCCGCTGAAGTAGCGCGGGTACTGGCTGGCGATCATTTCGACCTCTGTGTCGCCGATTTCCTTCACGCCGTGCCCAATGTCCCGCTGCACGGACCCGTGCCGGTTGTGCTGTTTGAACACAATGTGGAATACATGATCTGGCAACGGACCGCCGCCAACAGCAAGAACCCCTTGCGGCGCGCTTTGCTGGAATTCGAATGGCGAAAAATGCGCCGTTATGAACACCGTGCCTGCCGCGCCGCAAAGCTGACCATAGCGGTGTCGGAAGATGACCGGCGCCTGCTGCTGGAAGGGTCCCCGCAAAGCCGCATGGCGGCCATCCCCACGGGTGTGGACCTGGATTATTTCCGGGTGGCCAATGACAGCCCTTCCCAATCGGCGGAAATCGTCTTCACCGGCTCCATGGACTGGCACCCCAACGAAGATGCCATGCTGTACTTCATGGACGACATCCTGCCGCTGTTGCGGCGCGAAGTGCCCGCAACCACGCTGACCATCGTGGGGCGAAACCCGGGCCAACGACTGCGTGACGCCGCCGCGGAAGCCGGCGTTACCGTGACCGGCACGGTTGAAGATGTCCGGCCCTATATCCGGCGGGCGGCTGTCTACATTGTGCCGCTGCGCATTGGCGGTGGAACCCGGCTGAAGATTTACGAAGCGCTGGCCATGGGAAAGGCCCTGGTCAGTACCACCATTGGCGCCGAAGGACTGCCACTGGAAGAAGGCATACACCTGCTGCGAGCCGATGATCCCCGTACATTCGCCCGCAGTGTCCTCGAATTGCTGGAAAACCCGGCAAGGCGGCAGCAAATGGGCCTGGCAGGACGGCGCCTGATGGAGCAGGAGTACTCGTGGTCACGCGCGGCCAGGGATTTCGGGCAGCTCTGCCAGGGACTGGTGAAGTAACCTTGCCTTCCGCCCACCCGTCCCGCCCTCAATAAGACTCCATCGATTTTGCGCGGATCGCAGCCTGGCTGCCGCGCTGACATCAGTTTCCGTGCTTTGGTCATTTGCAGACCCCAGCCCATCACTCATTCACTCACCACAGGAATCATTTCCATGCAACATTCAATCAGTGTTTTCGGGCTCGGTTATGTCGGCTGCGTCACTGCGGCTTGTCTCGCTAAAGCCGGCTTTCACGTCATTGGCGTGGACCTCAATGCCGAAAAGGTCGGGATGATCAACGCCGGCAAGTCCCCCATCGTCGAACCCGGACTGGAAAAGTTGATCAGCGCATCGGTCGTGGACGGTCACCTGCGCGCCACCACCTCCTGCCAGGAAGCCATCACCGCCAGCGACCTGGCATTCCTCTGTGTCGGTACTCCCGGTGACCGCAACGGGCAACTGCAACTGCAGGCAATGGAGCGGGTCTGCCGGGAAATCGGCCAGGCATTGAAAGACAGGAACCGGCGGTTCACCGTGGTCGTACGAAGCACCGTGCTGCCCGGCACCGTCGAGCAGACGGTGCTTCCGGCGTTGCTGGACGGAGCCGGCGAAACTGCGCGGCCCTGGTTGCGCGTGGCTTCAAATCCGGAGTTCATGCGCGAGGGCACTGCCTTGCAGGACTTTTCCAGCCCACCCATGACGCTGGTGGGCTGTGAGGATGAGGAAACAGCCACGCTGCTGCGATCCGTGTATGCCGGCGTCGATGCGCCGTTTGTCCACACGCAGCTGCGGACCGCTGAAACCGTGAAGTATGTGTCGAATGCCTATCATGCACTCAAGATCTGCTTTGCCAACGAAATCGGCGATACCTGTGCCGCGATGGACGTGGATGCCCAGGAAGTGATGCGGATTTTCTGCCTGGACGACAAGCTCAATATTTCCAAAGCCTATCTTCGGCCGGGCTTCGCGTTCGGCGGCTCCTGCCTGCCCAAGGATGTCAAGGCGCTGTTGTACGCGGCTCATCATGCCAATGTCAGCGTGCCACTGCTGGACGCGATCCTGCCTTCCAACCAGGCACAGATTGCGCAGGGCATAGCCGCGGTGCTGGCCACCGGGAAAAAACGTATCGGGGTATTCGGCCTGGCGTTCAAGCCCGATACCGACGATCTGCGCGAAAGCCCGATGGTTACCCTGGTGGAATCCCTGATCGGCAAGGGCTGTGATGTGCGCATCTTCGATCGCAGTGTTGCGATCGCCAGCCTGGTCGGCGCCAACCGGCAATACATCGTTGAGGAGATTCCGCACATCTCAAGCCTGATGTGCGACCAGCCAGGGGAGCTGATGTCCCATGCCGAAGTACTGGTTATCGGCAGTGCTGACCCCGAGGCCCGAACGCTCCTGGCCGCAGCTACTGCCGGACAGGTCATCGTTGACCTGACACGCGGGGCTCTCAAATCCGAATTCCAGGCCGAGGCCAAGGCCAAAGCCCAGGCCGCAGCCAAAGCCGAAGCCGAAGCCGAAGCCGACGCTGACGCTGACGCTGACGCTGACAGCAAAGCGCAAAAAGCAGCCTGAGAAAAGGGAACCTGAGCCGATGAAACTATCCACGCACAAGCTGTTGCTTCTCATGGCGGCCGGCATCGTCATCGCGGGCTGCTTCACCGCGAGCGCCGTCATGGCCGAAAGCCCGCAGCGCGCCGCTAGTCCACGCCACTCGATCGACGTGCGGGTGATTTCACCGGGTGCGGTGATTCGAGTGAACACCGGCGGTGATTTCCAGGCAGCCCTGGAGCGGGCAGCGCCCGGAGATACCATCGAGCTGGAAGCCGGCGCTGTTTTCCAAGGACCGTTTGTCCTGCCGTACAAGCCCGCATCGCAGCATCCGGACCGGGATTGGATCACGATCCGGTCCGGCGCAAGTGCCGCGGGGCTGCCACCCGCCGGAGTTCGGGTCTCGCCCGACGATGCGGCGGCGATGGCGCGATTGGAAACCGCCTCCGGCGCGGTAGTGACCACAGCACCGGGAGCCCATCACTACCGCTTTCTCGGTATCGAATTCGGGCCTGCATCCGGCACCCCTCGATCGGGCGGTGCAGCGTTCCTCGATGCGCTCATCATACTGGGCGCGGA
>CBFGWJ010000282.1:0-3911 GCA_965652335.1 uncultured Gammaproteobacteria bacterium
AGGAGAGTGACCGGAATGCGGCGGTCCTGCTGGAAGTGGCGGCGGTTTGGGACAAAACCGATGCGCTGGCCCGGTTGGCCGATCTCTTTCCGCATGAAGTTTCGCCCAAACCGCTTGAACCTGCGGTTCGCGGCCGGCGTTGGATGCCGGGCCTGGCGCTTGCGGCCAGTATGGTGCTGGCAGTGGCCGCTGCTGTTGTGATGGCCCCCCGCCTTGGCCTGGAATTGGGTGAGGATCCGTCCCTCACGGCCCAGTCCGCTACTTACGAAACCGTGGTGGGCGAACAAAAAACCGTGTTGCTGCCAGACGGCAGTGAAGTGGTGCTGAACACCAACAGCCAGCTCATGGTGGTGTACACCGCGTCATCCCGGCTTTTGAACCTGGCACGAGGCGAAATCTATGTCCGGGTTGCCAAGGACAGCTCGCGGCCCTTGTCGGTAGTCGCCGGCGACCGGGTGGTACAGGCGGTGGGCACCGAGTTCAGCGTCGAGATCACCGAGAAGCACGACATCGAGGTGATGGTGACCGAAGGCAAGGTGGTGGTGGCGCTGAACCTGCCGGTGGAATCCCAGCGTGACGCATTTGAACCTGCTGAGGCGCCTTCGGCAATTCATTTGCCACCAAGACTGGATGAGGCCCAGGGCAAGGTAGTCATCGCCGGAGAGCAGTTGGCGCTTGGCGGTGAAGGGGAAATCAAACACGCGGTTTCGGCCGACGAAATCGAGGTCAAGCTGTCCTGGAAAGAAGGTCGCCTGATCTTCAATTCCGAACCGCTGGAAAAAGCCCTGGCGGAAGTGGAACGCTACACGACTGTTGAATTTGTGTTCCTGGATGAGTCGCTCAAATCACGCACCATTTCCGGGCGGTTCCGGGCCGGCGATGTCGATGCCCTGCTGGCATCGCTTAGGATGAACTTCAACATCACACATGAATTCGTGGGGGAGAATCGGGTGCTGCTCAGCTCCCGATGACTCTTCTCCAAGACAATCCATTGTTCAAGCGGCCGGCGCGCCCTCCGTCCAGTTAAATGACCCGCTTTTCCAGCCCGGCCGGCCGAATTTGCTTTTTCAATTCATGGAAAAAGTTTGCTGGCTCGTCTTTCAGGCGAGCGAGGAAACCCGGTGTTCCTGGCCGGATGCTGAAACTGGTTCTGTCCCTGGTGCTGGTGGGTGGTGGTCTGCCCGCGTTGGCGCAAGGCCCGAACACCAGCGGGAAATTTGATTTCAACATTCCCAGCCAGGCCGTTGACACCGCGCTTACCGAATTTGCCGAACAAGCAGATTTGACCCTGGTATTCCCGGACCAGATGGTGCGGGAAAAAAAGGCGAATGAACTGATTGGCAAGTACACCCTGCAGGAGGGCATCGATGTCCTGCTTGCGGGTACGGGATTAGAGGCCTCGTTCAGTAGCGGAATTGTGATGAGCATTTTCGCCGATAACAAACTGGCAAACGAGGAACCGAACATGGCAGGCACTTCACGGCAGTCAATCTTCAAGCGGTTGGGATTGGCGATGATCGCCGCATTCCCGATGATCGCTGAGGCTCAATCCGAGGACAACGAACGCACCCCGCGCACTGCGATTGAAGAAGTGATCGTGACTGCGACCAAGCGCGAGGAAACCGTGCGCGATGTGGCCATGACAGTCACTGCGTTCAGTGGCGCGGACCTGGTGGACATGGGTGCCGTCAACTTCGATGACTACGCCAGCAAGGTACCGGGGCTCGGTTTCTCCAGCCCGGGGCCAGTAGGCTATCGGGGGTTTGGGCCGGTCATGAACATTCGTGGTATCGGTGGTACGGGTGCCGAACCCACCACCGGCTTCTACATTGATGAAACCCCCATGGTTTCCCAGAACGTCAAACTCTACGACATCAACCGCGTGGAAATCCTGAATGGGCCCCAGGGCACGCTGTATGGAGCGCGCTCCTATGGTGGACTGGTGAAGGTGGTAACCAACAAGGCCAGGGCTGACATTTTCGAAGCCAATGGGTCGCTCGGGTTGTCGACCACCGAGCGTGGTGAGATGAATTGGGAAACCAATGCGATGGTCAATATCCCCTTGTCGGATGAGTTTGCCATGCGCGCGGTCGCCTATTACGTGGACAACGGCGGTTACATTGACAGCGTTCCCCTCACCAACGCCTTTGGCGGAGTCGATCTCGACAATATCGTTCCCGACTCGAATGATGAGGAAACCAAGGGTGGCAGATTATCCTTTAACTGGGCACCGTCTGATTTTTTTGACGGACAGTTCAATGTCCTGTACGAAGACCAGTTTGCCAGCAACGTTTTCGTGCAGGATACCTGGCTGCAGGACAACTACGGTATCAACGGAATCCTGCAGGGGCAGATGGAACCCACCGAAAACACCATCCGCAACTACAACCTCACCCTGAACTTCCACACGTCGGTGGCGGACATCACTTCGTCCACCTCCTACTCCGACCTGGAAGGGTTCAATGTGGAGGACCGCACGGCCTTCGGCAATATTTTCATGGCGCTGGTTACCGACCCCGCCGGCATCGTACCCGGTATCGAAGCAGCCATTGCCGCGGGCGCGTTGCCGCCCGGCACGACCATCGCAACGCCGCTGCCAATCCTTGACTTCTTCTCGGTAGGCATCAACACCACCAATACAGCCAACAAGGCCTTCACCCAGGAGGTTCGCATGGTTTCCACCGGCGACGGACCACTGCAGTGGCTGCTGGGTGGCTATTACCAGGACCGGTCGGCGGATGTACTGTATCAGGGTGAAATACCGGGCATCGTTGACGCTGGAACCTTGCAGCTGGATATCCCGGGTGTAGGGCTGGTGCCCTTCCCTCTGTTCAACTCCAATACCATCATCAATCGCATGGCCGGGAATGACACGGAAGAATTCGGTCTGTTTGGCGAAATCAACTATGCATTCGCCGATGCCTGGGAAGCCACCCTGGGCCTGCGCTGGTTCGATACCGATTATTCCCAGGGCCAGGAAGACCTGTCGACCTCACTGTTTGTGCCCACCATCCTGCCGCCCTCGCACTTTGAAATATCCGAAAGTGGCTTCAACCCCAAGTTCGGCCTGTCGTACCGGCCCACCGATAACGCACTGTTGTTCGCCACCGCTTCCAAGGGATTCCGGATTGGCGGTGTAACTGACACATCGGTTGCCACGGCAACGGCTGGATGCGCGGCGGTATTGGCGGAGTTTGGCTACGAGAGAGGCGAGGGTGTGCCCTACGACTCCGATTCGCTCTGGACCTATGAACTGGGCGCCAAGACTGCCTGGGCGGACAACCGCGTGCTGCTGGATGCCACGCTCTACTACAACGACTGGTCCGACCTGCAGCAGGGCATTTTCATACCGGCCTGCGGCACCGGTATCTTCCAGAATGCCGGCAAGGCTGAGAGCAAGGGTCTTGAAATCAACCTCGCGGCGGTACTGACCGAAGGGCTTACCCTGGGCGCAGCCGCCAGCTTCATGGATTCTGAAATCACCGAAAGCGACGTATTTGGCTTGCCTGAAGGCACCGAACTCACGCTGGCGCCGGACTTGAAGGCCGCTGTCAACCTCACCTACGAGAAACCCCTGAGCATGGACGCCGGGCGTTGGTCATTCTTCGGCCGCGTGGATTACACCTACCAGGACGACGCCATGTTCGACTTCAACAACACGCCCAGCAGCTTCCAGCCTTCCTACCAGACCCTGGGACTTCGCGCCGGCCTGACCAGCGAACGCTGGGACATCATTGCCTTCGCCGACAATATAACGGATGAAGACGCCATCCTGTTCGATCTTACGTTGGTGAATGGCTTTGTTGTTCCGCTGGGTAGCGATAACCGCAGGATACGGCCGCTGCGGCCGCCCACATACGGGGTCACGTTCACGGTTCGGTATTAAAGCCATGAATAGACGACATTTCATG
>CBFGWJ010000283.1:0-3890 GCA_965652335.1 uncultured Gammaproteobacteria bacterium
GACCCACTCATTGATTGCGAGCCACTGGAGAATTTTATGCAGGACGGAAAGTTGATTGTCGCCGGTCGATTTACGAAACACCGGTCACTGTACACCGCCGTCACGGCCGCGTTGGCCGGCAGCGTGGGCACGGTGGATACGCACGCCCAGACAGCCGAAGCTGAAGACTCCAGTATGCGGCTGGAGGAAGTGATCGTTTCCGCCCGCAAGCGCGATGAGAATGTGCAGGATATTCCCCAGTCCATCCAGGCATTCAGCCAGCAGGACATCACCAAGTCGGGCATCAAAGGCCTGGGGGACGTGGCCAAGTTCGTGCCGGCGCTGACTGTGGTGGGCAGTACTCCCGGCCTGAACAAAATCGTTTTCCGTGGCCTGGCGGATTCGGTCCGGCCGTTCATCGCCGATTCTTCCGCGGCCATCTACCTGGATGAACAACCGCTGACCACCGGGGCGCAATCGCCGGAAATCCGCCCGATCGACCTCGAGCGCATTGAAACCCTGGCCGGCCCGCAGGGCACGCTGTACGGCGCCAGTTCGCAGTCGGGCACGGTGCGCTATATCGTGGCCAAGCCGGATGTGACTGCCTTTGCCGCCAATGCCGGCGGTGGCCTGCACACCATCGATGGCGGCGGTAACGGCTGGGATGCCGATGCCATGGTCAACATTCCGTTGATCCAGGACAAGCTGGCCATTCGCCTGGTGGGTTTTGGCGCCAAGGATGCCGGCTACGTCGACAACGTGTTCGGTTACACCCCGGGCCGGTTTGACGCGGAGACCGGTGAACGCATCATCGGCAGCAAAACCAATGCCGACATTGTCGAGAACAACTTCAACAGCGGCGACTGGGTCGGCGGCCGCGCGTCCGCCAAGTGGTTTTTCAATGATGAGTGGGCCCTGACCGGTATCTACAACTACACCAAGGCAGAGATCCACGGTTTCAACGATTACGACCCGACCGCCGGCGACCTGAAAACCACCAAGTTCCACCGTGAAAGCTGGGACGATGAGTGGAGCAACTTCCAGGTCACCCTGGACGGCGCGTTCGGTGAAGTGGATTTCACTTCCTCAACGGCATATTTCGAACGTGATACCGCCTATGTGTTTGACGGTACCAGCGGCATCGCCTATTACCATTCGGCACTGGGTGTGTATGGCCGCGGCACCTGCGGCAGCAACCCGTACTATGCCTATTACAACAATTACGATTTCGCCACTGCCTGCGAGCTGAACGGCACCGGCTATGATTTCGATGACGGTGACCCCAGCGGCACCTGGAACAACGTGCAGCGGGATACCCGCTGGACGCATGAAACCCGTCTCACCGGCAGTTCTTCACGCTGGGACTGGACGGTCGGCTTCTTCTACCAGGAAGCCAAGCAGAAATGGGATTACGTCAATATCATCGACGATTACCAGCTGACGGAATCCTGGGCGGCTCAGAAGGCCCTGTACGGAGATGACCTCGAACCCACCGATGTTCACTACGGTTCGGGCGAGGAGAGCAAGCGCACCGACATGGCGGTGTTCGGCGAAACCACGCTGAACCTGGCCGAGCGTTGGAAACTGTTACTGGGACTGCGCTGGTACGACACCGAAATTGACCGCACGTTCTACCAGGCGATTCCGCTGACCGCCCCGCCTGCCGTCGCGGTGTCGGGTGCGTCGGATGACGGTTTCCTGCCCAAGCTGGGCGTGCAGTATTTCTTCCAGGACGACAAGATGCTGTATGCCCTGTACTCGGAAGGGTTCCGCTCCGGCGGCACCAACCGGGCCCGCGGCACGCCCACTTTACCGGTGGAGTTTGATTCCGACACCCTGAAGAACTACGAATTCGGCCTGAAGTCGCAATGGATGGACGGTCATGTGCAATTCAATGTGATCGGTTATTTCCAGAAGTGGGAAGACATGCAGCTGGAACTGACGGACCCAAGCTTCCAGTTCGGCGAGCCGTTCCAGACCGTGATTGCCAATGTGGGTGATGCCGACGTGAATGGTTTCGATACCGAAATCACCTGGTTGCCCACGGAAGGCTTGTCATTCGGCCTGGTCAGTACCTATCTGTTCAAGGCGGAAATTGCCAAGGACATCAAGGTGTTCGACGATCGTGCGCCGGAATTCGTGGCGCTGGATATTCCCGCGGGCACGCGTTTGCCGCTGGTGGCAGACCTGAATCTTTCCACCTATGCGGAGTATGACTGGGACATGAACCTGCTGGGTGGAGGTGATGCCTACGTTCGATTGCAGTATTCCTACACCGGAACCTCGTACAACGCCCTGCGGGACAATGATGGTGACCCGGAGGGTGATGGCTACGGCGGCCGTGTCCAGCAGCCCAGTTACGATATCTGGGACTTGCGCTTCGGCTTCAACAATGCCGATTGGGAATTCACGCTGTACGCGGACAACCTGCTCGATGAGCGTGCCGTGACCTATCGCAGCATGGGCGCGGATGTGTACTGGGGCAGGCAGAACCTGCGCATTCTCAGGCCCCGCACCTACGGTTTCAGTATCCGCAAGTACTTCAACTGATCGCCGAAAGCCCCGGCTCACGCCGGGCTTTTGCAGTGACACGCGGGCCGGGCATCTTCAGGAGATGTCCCAGCCCTCGTTTTCCAGGTCTTCACCAATGACTTCAATCAGCGGGGTGAGCTGCGCGCGGAAGTTTTTCCAGTGATGGATGGAACTGCTGTAAATCGGCTGGCGAACCTGTTCTGAACTGGCGGTGCGCACCGCGCGGTCGGTTTCGTAAAAGCGCAGGCACTGGTTTTCCCAGGGCAGGCCGCAAAACTCCAGCAGCCGCCTCGTCTGTTCCTCCTGGCTCTCGATCATTCGCTCGTAACGCAGTTCAAGCACTCTGCCGGGCAGCACCTGTGCCCAGTGGCGCATCAGGCGGCGGTACTCCAGGTAGTATTCGCCGATTTCCTGCAGGTCATAACTCCAGGTCTGGCCATGGGCGAAATGTTGCTTCAGGCTGCCGAAACAGCTGTCCAGCGGGTGGCGCCTGGCATCGATGATCTTCGCGTTCGGCAGAATGGTGGTGATGAAGCCGATGCTGGGGAAGTTGTTGGGCATCTTGTCGGTGAAATACGGCTTGCCTTCCCGGAAACGCAGGGTGCGTTCCAGGTAGGCTTCGCCCAGCTGGCGCCAGTCTTCCGGCAACAGGCGGACTGCTGCTTCAGGGTAGTTGAGATCGCCGAACCGGCGTGAAATCGAGGCCGTGAGTTTGGCAATGTCGGGCAACTCGGCCGTGCCCTCCACCTGGCTGTGGCTGGCCAGGATCTGTTCCACCAGGGTTGAGCCTGAGCGGGGCAGGCCAACGATGAAGATGGGCGTGGTTCCGCCCTGGTATCCCAGTCCTTGGCGCTCACGCAGGAAGTCGCCGGAAAACACCTTGCAAATGCGGTCATTGATCACCGCGGCTTCCACCGGATCCCAGGAAATGCGCATGCGCTGGGTTCCGCAGGCCTGGTCGTAGTAGTCAAACGCGCGCGGCCAATCCTGGCGGTCTTCCCAGGCTTTGCCCAGGGTGTACAGGAAATGCACGCGGTCATCTTCCCCCAGGTCAGGGTTTTCCAGGCGCTGCTCCATGCTGGCGACCTGGTCGTCAGTGAAGCGGTAGGTTTTCAGGTTCGCCAGGCTCCAGTACACCTCGCCGAAGTCGGGCATCTGCCCGATGGCCTTGTGGTAGGCCTCGATGCCTTCGTCGGTCCGGCCCAGGGTTTTGAGCAGGTGGCCCATGCCCACCCAGGCGGCCGGGTGGTGTTCGCGTGCCTGGATGGCGCGGCGATAGAACAGCAGCGCAGCCTCCGACTGGTTGCCCAGCGACAGCATGCTGGCATGCATGTACAGCGCGTAGGGATTGCGGGGCATTTCAGCCACCGCCGTGGCGG
>CBFGWJ010000284.1:0-3885 GCA_965652335.1 uncultured Gammaproteobacteria bacterium
GCCCGGTCATGTAGCGGTACTCGTAATCGCCCGGTTCCGCCGGAGCGGTGATACGCAGCTCCGGCCCGCGATGGGTGTAGGCATAGGACCCACTTTCCGAGGGTTCAGCGCCAACAGGCTGGATGATCACGTAATCCAGCGGATTGCCCGGGCCTTCCCAGCCCACCTGCACCACGCTCAGCGCCTCGATGGACCCGGGGCCCGAAACGCTGGCGTGAACCGGCGTCGTCTCGATGCGGGCCCGCGCCAACACCGTGTAACTCTGGCCGGTCAGGTAGCGGATTTCGTACGCGCCAGGCTCTTCCGGCGCCAGCAGTTCCGCCGGACTGCCTCTCCGGGTGTAGACGTAATCAGCGTAATCCTTGTCAGGCGCATCGGCCGGCACGATGGTGATGAAATCCTGCGCGTTGTCCGGCCCTCGCCAGGTGAACTGGATGGCCGCGCCGGCAGGTATGCTGTCCGGCGCCTCGATCGAGGCCTCGGTGCCGGTTACCTGCAAGGCATGCCGCGCCAGGGTGCGGTAGGGCGTCTGGCCCATCAGGTAGCGGATTTCGTATGCGCCGGGCGCATCCGGCGCCGTGAGTTTCACCGGCGAGCCCTTGGCGGTGTACACATAACCGCGCTCGTAATCACCTTCTTCAGCGCCTGCCGCCACGATGGTGATGAAATCCTGCGGATTGTCGGGCCCTGTCCAGTGCACCTCCAGCACGGCCCCGCCGGGCACTTCATCCGCGGCCTGCAGGCTGGCGGTCGGCTCGGTTACCTGCAGCGGCTGGCTCCACAATGTCGGATAGGGCGAATCGGCGGCGAGGAACCGGATTTCATACTCACCCGCATCGGCCGGCGCCCGCAGTTTGACGGGACTCTTGCGGGCATACTGGTAATCACCGTACATGCCTTCTCCCGCACCGGCGGGCACGATGGTGATGAAGTCACGGGGGTTGGTGCTGCCGCTGTAGCTCACTTCGAGCTGCGAACCGGCAAGGGCTTCCGCCGGAGCCTGTGCCTTGATTTCATCGGCGTTTACCGCGACACCGGGCAATGCAGCCACGGCCGCGCATAGCAACAGGATCATGGATTTCAAACGCATGGTCTCCTCCCTCCACGATGATGAATCGGTAACTACTGGCCTGACAGCGGTCTTTCGGCCATTCTGCCACGAATGCGCAGGGACAATGCACAGGGACAATGCACTGGGACGTTGCTCCCGGCCTGCCACGCCCACCTGCCGCGGTTTGCGGATTCACCGGCATGAGTCCAGCCTCGAATAGGCTATGATAAACGCATCATCCATGCGAACGATGGACGGGTTCATGGCCAACGAACTGAAAGATGCCGAAAAGAAACTGCACCGGGCCCAGACGGACCTCGAGCAGGCCGTTCACCTGATTCACGACGAAATCCAACCGGTAAGCGCTGTGTCCGGGCAGGCAGTGTTGGGGCCTGATGGCCAAAGCCTGGCAGCGCCCAACGCGGTTGCCGGCGAACCAGAAGCACCTGCTCCCAAGCAACCCGGCAGCGCCCGTGGCATCGAGACACTTTTCAAAAGTTCCTACCGCGTACAGATGGAGCTCACCGCGCTGGCGGACAACAAGGCCAATATGATGATCAGCATCAATGGCATCATCATGTCCATCATCCTGGCCTCGGTGGCGCCCAAACTGGATAACAATCCCTGGCTGCTGCTGCCCACGTTGTTGCTGCTGGTGGGCAGCCTGATCTCGATGATTTTCGCCATCCTGGCTGCCAGGCCGCGGGTAATGCGGCATCCCATCACGCTGAGCGACCTGAAGAACAGCCAGGGAAACATCCTGTTTTTTGGCAATTTCGCCAACATGTCCGCCCCTGATTTCGTCAAAGGCATGGAAGAACTGATGCAGGACCGCGGGCTCACCTACGACACCATGATCCGCAACATCCACAGCCTGGGTAGTGTGCTGAACAAGAAATTTGCCCTGCTGCAGGTGGCTTACACCAGCTTCATGATCGCGTTGTGCCTGGGCGTCAGCTCCTTCCTGGTGGTGTTCATCTGGTTGTCCATGCGCACCACCTGAATCGGTTTGCGACTGCACGTCCGCCGCGTTTTCCACCGGATTTTTTCATTCAAGCCAGGAGTCTGAACATGCCTTCATTTGATGTGGTTTCCGAAGTCGACAGCCATGAACTTTCAAACGCCGTGGACCAGGCCAATCGCGAAGTGACCACGCGCTTCGATTTCAAGGGCACGGATTCGAAGTTTGAACTGGATGGCCGAGTGATCAAGCTCAGCTCGGGTTCGGAATTCCAGCTGCAGCAGATGTACGACATTCTCTGCGGCAAGCTGGTGAAACGCGGCATCGACATCGTCGCGCTGGAAAAATCCGAGCCGGTGGTGCAGGCCAAAACCGCCACCCAGACGATCACGGTACGTGAAGGCATCGGGTCGGACGACGCTCGCAAGCTGGTGAAACTGATCAAGGATCAGAAAATGAAGGTGCAAACCGCCATCCAGGGCGACCAGCTGCGGGTTACCGGCAAAAAGCGCGATGAGCTGCAGGCTGTGATTGCGCTGCTGCGCGAAGCCGATATCGGGCTGCCGTTGCAGTACAGGAATTTCCGCGATTAGCCCGACCCTTATCTGCAGGAGTGAGCCACGCTCGCAACCGGTGGCGAATTTTCGGCAGCTTGGCTGCCGCCCACAAGCCAGCGGCTTATTCGGAAGATTCAGCCTTGCCGGTGTCCTTATCGGGCTCGATCACTTCCAGCTCACCCAGCTCCACCGTGCCGGCATTGTTGGAAATATACAGATCCAGCTGGTCACGGGCTTCGCGCAATTCCGCGTAATGTTCCGCATCGCGCACCGCTCCTCCCGAGCCGGATGGCGCTGCACTCACCGAACCGGATGGCGCCGCGCTGCCGCCGTCGGTGCCGTCACCCACGCCCGGGCTGATTTTCCAGAACTTGGGCATCTGCATGGCATAAACCTCGTCGCAGCGCGTGCCCAGGCGCGAACCGGTGCAGTTGCGCATCTGCTGGTCGGCTTTCTTTCGGGCTTCAATCGCCAGTGACATTCGGCCCCAGCGTTGCAGGTACTTTTCCGCCAGCTTCTGCGCATCGTCACGTTCATCCTCGGGTACCAGGCCCTTGACTTCATTGAAGTAGTCCTGCAACTGCTGATCCTGGCTTTCAGCCGCCAACACGGCCCAGGCAAACGCTTCCGGATAGCTGCGCGCCACACCCTCACCCTGCAGGTTCATCCAGGACATGCGGTACTGGGAAAAGAAGTCGCCTTTTTGCGCCAGTTGCCTGTATGCCTGCATGGCCGTGCGGAAATCCTGGTCGGCGTAGGCGGCATCGGCTTTCTCGGCAGTTTTCTGGCTTTTTGACTTCTGGTCGGCCTCGTATTGCGCGTCCGCGGCGCTTGTCAGTGGCATGGCCAGCGGTGCCAGGAAAGCAAAAAGGAGAACGGAATGGGTTCGGGAGATTTGCAGGAACCTGAACATCGCTGGGCCTCCGAACGATTGCATGGTTTGCGGGATATATACTACGAAGAATTACGTAACACAAGCCCGGGCCGGTTTCTGGATTCCGGCCTGCGCCGGAATGACGGCTTGAACCAGCGGTGATGCCGCGATCAAAGCAAGCCGGCTAGTCTTTCAACAAGCCGTCAGGACAGCATCGACCACATCGCCACGCCCAGGAAGGAACCGATGGCATTCCCCAGGGTGCCGGCCATGATTCCTGGAATGATCAGGTCATGCCAGCCCTTGGCCGATGCGATGGCGCTGGCCGTGGTGATTCCCCCGACACAGGCCGTGGAGCCGATCACCACCGCGCGTATGTCCATGGCGGTATGCCTGCGCAGGTAACGCGCGACCAGCAGCAACGCCAGGGTGTGAACCGACA
>CBFGWJ010000285.1:0-3884 GCA_965652335.1 uncultured Gammaproteobacteria bacterium
TTTCAGGTATTTGGCTTCGCGCCTGGCTGATTGGTGTGTACAATACGGAGTATGCGGAAATGCGTCCGAATCATTGCTATTGTCTGTTGTAGCCTGGTGCTGTCCGGCAGCGTCTTCGGGCAGTCTTTGCGCGTGGGCTACGTGGACATGAAAAAGGTTCTCGACAATGCGCCACAGGTGGTTTCGGGCCGTGAAACGCTGGACCTGGAATTCCGCTCCCGCAGCGAAGCCATTGAAGTGGATGAATTCCGCGCCAAAACCCTGGAAGACCGCCTGGCCCGTGGCGACCTGACTCCGGATGCCTCGCTGCAAACCGAACGCGAATATCGCGAACTCCAGCGCAGCATCAACCGGCGCAAGGAAGACCTGCGTGATGAGCTGTCATTCCGGCGCACCGAAGAGGTCCAGAGACTGGAAGAGGAAATCAATCTGGCTGTCCAGGCAATTGCCGAGCGCAATGGTTACGACCTGATCATTTCCAGTCCCGTGGTGTACGCCAGCCCGGAACTGGATATCACCGACCTGATACTCGACCAGTTGGAAGCCGAATTCACAGCCGACCAGCTGGAGCAGCTCAATCGCTGACAGCCCGGCCCTCTATCGGATGCTGACCTCTCCAAGCACGTACAGCCTGTCACAACTCGCTGAACGCTTTGATCTCGAACTTCATGGCAACCCCAACCACAGGATTGAAGGCGTGGGCACGTTGCGCGATGCTACGGCAACCCAGCTGAGCTTTCTTGCCAACCACGCCTACCGCAACGAGTTGATCTCCACCTCAGCCGGCGCGGTGGTGCTCAAGGAAACTGAAGCCTCCGCCTGCCCGGTGAATCACCTCGTAGCCGCTGATCCCTACCTGGCGTATGCGCGGATTGCCGCCCTGTTTGCGCCGGTTACCCGGCAGGAATCGGGAATACACTCCAGCGCCTGCATCCACCCCGGCGCTCAGGTTGGTGAGCGGGTTGCCATTGGCCCAAACGTGGTGATCGAGGCGGACTGCGTCATCGGCGATGCCTGCTCGATTGGCCCCAACACCGTGATCGGGCAAGGCAGCACGCTGGGCGCGGGTTGTTTGCTGTACGCCAATGTGACGCTTTACCACCAGTGCCAGCTGGGCCAGCGCGTGATCGTGCATTCCGGCGTGGTGATCGGCGCCGACGGCTTCGGTATCGCCTTTGCGGGTGATCACTGGGAGAAAGTACCGCAGCTGGGGCGCGTGATCATCGGTGATGATTGCGAAATCGGCGCCAATTCCACCATCGATCGCGGCGCTGTCGGTGACACGGTGCTCGAGGAAGATGTACGTGTGGACAACCAGGTGCAGATTGCCCACAACGTTCGCGTGGGCGCGCATACCGCCATGGCAGCCTGCGTCGGCATAGCCGGCAGCGCGCGCATCGGCAAGTATTGCCTGCTGGGCGGTGGATGTGGCGTGCAGGGGCACATCGAGATCGCCGACCGCGTAACGGTTGCGGCGCGCAGCGCGGTCATGAGCTCCATCAGCGAGGCCGGCACCACCTGGAGCGCGCTGGTACCGGCACAGCCACTCAAGGAGTGGCAGCGAAACCTGTCGCGATTGCGTAAACTGGATCAACTGGCACGCACGGTTTTCAAACTCGAACGCAGCAATTCGGATACAACAAAAAAATGATCGAAAACATACTCAAGGAACCGGTCGAAGCGGACCGCATCATGCACTTCCTGCCCCATCGCTATCCTTTCCTGCTGGTGGACCGGGTGGTGGCGATGCAGCTGGAGCCGGAAAAGCGGTTGGTGGCCATCAAGAACATCACCATCAACGAACCCTTTTTCAACGGCCATTTCCCCGGCAACCCGGTCATGCCGGGCGTGCTGATCATCGAATCGATGGCGCAGGCGGCCGGCATGCTGGCGCACCTGGATGCCGAACTCGAGGGGCGCCGCGGTGAACTCTATTACCTGGTGAAAATCGACAACGCACGTTTTACCCAGGTGATCAAACCCGGTGACCAGCTCGAACTGGATGTCATCCAGCGCCGCATCATTCGCAACATGGGCCAATATGTCTGTGAGGCCAGGGTTGACGGCAGGAAAGTCGCCAGTTGTGAAATCATGTGTGCCGGAAAAGAAAGCGGTAAGGACAAATGAGCGGCGCTCCGTCAAAAATCCATCCAACCGCCATCATAGACCCCAAGGCCGAGCTGGCCGATGACGTCGAGGTGGGCCCGTTCAGCGTAATCGGGCCCAAGGTGCGCATCGACTCGGGTACCTGGGTCGGCCCGCACGTGGTGCTCACCGGCCGCACGACCGTTGGCAAGAACAACCGGATTTTCCAGTTTGCCTCGCTGGGCGAGGAACCGCAGGACAAGAAGTACGCCGGCGAGGATACTGAGCTGATCCTCGGAGACAATAATTACATTCGCGAGCTGTGCAACTTCAGCCGTGGCACCATCCAGGGGGGTGGCAAAACCATCATCGGCAACAACAACTGGATCATGGCCTGCGTGCATATCGCCCACGACTGCGTCCTGGGCGACAACATCATCATGGCCAACAATGCCTCGCTGGCCGGCCACGTCACCGTGGGAAATTTTGCCATCCTCTCGGGCTACACGCTGATTCACCAGTTCTGTATCGTCGGCGAACACAGCTTCACCTCATTTGCCAGCCATGTGAACCAGAGCATTCCGCCTTACGTCACGGTGTCGGGTGAAAAGGCCAGGGCCAAGGGTGTGAACACCGAAGGGCTGAAGCGTCGCGGCTATACCCCGGAACAGGTGCAACAGGTGCGGCGCGCCTACAAGGTGCTGTACCGCTCCGGACTGCCCCTGGAGGAAGCCAGGCTCAAACTGCAGGAAATGGCGGAAAACTCGGTGGAGATCCAGCCGCTGGTCGATTTCCTCGACAAAACCGAGAAAAGCCTGATCCGCTGAATCAAGCCGCCTCAAAATGTCATCCGCGCCCATCATCGCACTGGTTGCCGGCGAAACCTCAGGAGACCAGTTGGGCGCCGCCCTGATCGACCAGCTCAGGCAGCAACACCCGCAGGCCCGCTTCGCCGGGATCGGTGGTGAAAAAATGCGCGCCGCCGGCATGGATTGCTGGTGGGACTGCAACGAGCTTTCGCTGTTCGGCCTGTTCGAAGTGGCTTCGCACCTGCCGCGCCTGATGAAATTGCGCCGGGAATTGACCCGGCGCCTGCTGGCGCTGCAGCCGGATATCTTTGTCGGTATCGACGCCCCGGACTTCAACCTGGGCCTGGAAATCAAACTCAGAGCACAGGGCATTCGCACGGTCCACTATGTGAGCCCGACCGTCTGGGCCTGGCGTTCAGGGCGGGTAAAAAAAATCGCCCGGGCAGCCGATCTTGTGCTGTGCCTGTTTCCGTTTGAACCTGCCTTCTATGCCAACCACGGTGTCGACGCCGTATACGTGGGCCATCCCATGGCAGACCAGATTGAAGGCAATCCGAGTCCGGTTGATGCCAGGACCGAACTCGGCCTGGATCCGGGCCGCACCACCCTGGCCCTGTTGCCCGGCAGCCGCATGAGTGAAGTCAGCCGGCTGGCAGAGCCCATGCTGGAAGCAGCGCGAATCATGCGGCAAACCCGCCCGGATTTGCAGGTGGTGGCCGCCATGGCAAATGCCAGGGTCAAAGAGGCTTTTGCCGGCGAGTTGCACCGATCCGGGCTCGAAGGCATTGAACTGTTTGAAGGACGGCCACGCACCGTGATGGCTGCGGCCGATGTGGTGCTCTGTGCTTCCGGCACGGCCACGCTGGAAACCCTCCTGGTCAATCGGCCCCTGGTGATGGCCTACAAGCTGGCGCCAGCCACCTATCACGCCGCTCGAAGCCTGCGGCTGATCAAGCGGCAGTTCTTCGCCCTGCCCAATATCCTGGCGCG
>CBFGWJ010000286.1:0-3877 GCA_965652335.1 uncultured Gammaproteobacteria bacterium
GGCCGGGATTGCCAATGAAGAATTCAGGGTAAAAGCCGAAGCGTTCGATGAAGGTGGGTGCCTTGGAACCGGTGCCGGTGGAGGCGCGTAACCGCAGGTGGTCGCCCAATTGCTGCGACGCGGCCAGCTGCCAGGTGAATACATCATCAAAATCGCTGTAGTCATCGTGCCGGCCATTGACTGTCCAGGTGAATGACCCGGTGGGTTTGCCCACATACTCCGCTGCGTAGCCGTTGACGTCGTAGGACTGGTCCTGGTTGGGGTCGCCCCAGGGCAGGGCAATACCGCGTTGCGAGAAATCGAAGTCATCCCGCTCCAGCACGAAGCTGAGCCGATGGTTTCCAGCAGCCGGGTCACCCAGTACCACGCTGGTTTGGGCCCGCAGCTCCAGTGTATTGGCCGAAGTGGCGCCTTCCCAGGCACCATCGAGGAAGTTGCGGTTGTCGGTATCCATCCAGCCGGCGGTAAAACTGCCGCTCCAGGCCGAATCCACCGGCTGCCAGCGCAATTCGCCCTTGAGATAGTCCCGGTTAACGCGGGTTTCCCGGTCGGCATCAATGGGCAGGCCGGTAACAAAATTGTCAAAGTCATCAAAATCGGATCGGGCATCCACGTGCAGGCCGCTGAGCTGCAACACGACGGCATCAGACAGATCCAGCTCCAGCGCAAGGTTGGCGGTGGCGTTGTCACCACCGTCCTTCTCATCCCCCTGCCGGGAGATATTGGTACCTTCGGTATCCATCCAGGACAGTCCGCCGGACACCCGCAGCTGGTCGTGGCTGATGGCCCCGTCGAGCGCCAGGTCCAGGCTGTCGAAGGAGCCGTATTCCGCACTGGCAGCGAGATAGGATTCATCCACGTCCTTGCGGCGGATGATGTTGATCACTCCCGCCAGCGCATCAGTGCCCCAGATGGCGCTCTGTGGGCCGCGAATGATTTCAATGCGTTCGATATTGGCCGTGGTGGCAAACTGGAACTGGAACTCATCGCCAGAGGCCGGGTCGTTGGCGCGTACGCCGTCGATCAGCACCAGTAACTGGTTGGCTTCGGCGCCACGCACGCGTACCTGCGTGAGCGTACCAGGCCCGCCAGACTGGCTGACGGCGAAACCCGGCACTTCGCGCAGTAAATCGGACAGGTACTTCACCTGGCGCTGCTCAATCTGCTCACGCGTGATCACGGTTACTGAACTGGCCACATCTCTCGCGGTAACGGGTTCGAGCGCAGCAGTTACCAGCAGTTCATCGAGTTGCAGGGGTTCTTCATCCGCGCGAGCGGTTGCAGCGGCCAGGGAAAGAAACAGCACACTGCCGGCCATTTGCAGGGCAACGGCAGGCTGCCTGAAGGCAGCGGTTCTTGACAACATGATTCAGCTCCTCGCGTTCGCACCCGAACGCGTTGCAGGGCCTGCGAGGAGGAAAGAAGAAGCTGTGGTATTGCGAGCTGGACGGTGTGCAACCGATGGCCGGCAATGCGCACAAGCCATCGCCCTCCGCGACCAGACCAGTGACAAACATGCAGGCCGGTCTCCGGACTCACGAGGGGCAGCTGTTACCGCCAATTAAGGATCGCCTTCCCATGCAAAGCACAGTGGCTGCGATGATCCTTGCCTTCGTTCACCGTTGCGGGGGCAGTGACGGGTTTGTGGCCTTTGCGGCTCACGCACCGTCTTCCCGTTTCATCCCGATAACGCGGCCGTTAGCGGGACACCTGCAAACCAAACAAAAATTGCGGCAGCCTTGTAGGCACCGCGCACACAAGGGTCGGTGAATTGTCGCTTCAAGTCAACCGAAAAAAACTAACAAAGGCTATAAGCCCCGCTTAACCGGCTATCCGCGTTCAGCGAGCTTCGAGCCTTGCGCGCGAGGATCAATCCAGGTCCGGGCCGTCGGTGATGCGCGCGAATTCGTCACCGAATATCCGCAACGATTTGACCTTGCCATCAAACCCGATTTCGAAATCAGCAAACACCCGATTGTCCGGCGGAAACTCGGCGACGAAGGTGTTGAGATGCCAATGGCGCAATTCAAAGGTATCCAGCGCGGTTTTGAACAACAGGCGCCGGTCTGAATACACCACCACGATGTCGCCGTTGACCTTGCTGGCGTAACGGCCTGCGAACGAAGACAGCGGTAAACCCGGATTGGCATTGGCGATGCGTTGCTGGCGTGTTTCATTCCAGCGTTCTTCACGTTTCATCCGTAGCCGCTCGTACAGGTCGTAAACCTGCTGGTTCCAGTCGGTGTGCGCATTCGAATCCTGGTCCATGACCTCCCACAACACAGCGTGGCGCATTTCCGCATGGTCGCGGTTGCCAAGGATCACCACGGCCCGGTCACTGTCACGGTCCAGGCCGATCAGGGCGATCAGGCCACTGAGGCTGCCGGTGTGATAATTGATCATGCGACCCTGGAAATCCTGCTGGAACCAGCCCAGCGCATAACTGCGCCAGTGGGGCCGCGTCAATTCGGTGGTGGGGTAAAAATCTTCGGCGGCAGCTAGCTGGCGCGGCTCAAACCATTGCGCCATCGCGCCTTCGGACAGCAGGCGTTCGCCCGATGCGGTAACGCCGCCACGCAGGATGAACTGCGCCCACACGCCCATGTCGTGCGCCGAAGTCCAGACAGAGCCCGCGGCGTCGGCAACATCCGCGGAGAAGTCCCACTCTGCGAGCATCACCTCGTCACCCACGAAGTGATAAGGCATGACATGACTTGCGGTGGTGGGAATCTGGCTGCGGCTGCCATAGGTTTCGCGCATGCCAACCGGGTGCCACAAGCGGTGGGTGAGAAAATGATCCCAGCGTTCGCCGGTCAGGCGCTCAATCAGCACGCCGGCCAGTTCGTACATCGTGTTCTGGTAGATCAGCCGGGCGCGCAGCGAGGCTTCAGGCTGTACTTCGCGCAGCCGTTCGAGCTGTTCATCCAGGCTCATGCCCTGCATGAACGTCCACAGGTCGGTTGAAGGCAGGCCGGTGCTGTGCGAAAGCAGGTCAGCCACGGTGACGTCGCGATTCAGCACCGGGTCGCCAAACTGTACTTCGGGCAGGTGCTTGACGATGGGGTCGCTCAGAGACAGCTTGCCTTCATCCTGCAGCATCAGCAGCCCGGCAACGACCATGGCCTTGGTGGTGGAAGCGGCGGCAAACAGGGTATGTTCATCCACTGCCAGTCCGTCGCGCAGGGCGGTCTGGCCAAAGCCCTGCTGGAACAGCACTTCATCCTTGCTGACGACGGTTACGGCCATTCCCGGCACATTCCATAGCTCCATTCCCTGGCTGATGAAGCCGTAGAGTTGTTCCTGGTCAAAATCTGTGCCTTCGGGTTCCGCGGCAGCGGAACCGCTTTCACTGGCTGTGTCTTCGCTCAGTGCAACATCGATTCCCGGAGTTTCAACCACGGTGGTGCCGATTCGCGCTTCGGTCTGGTCATCCGGCGTTTCTTCGGCCTGTTGGGCAAAGGCAGCAGGGCTGCACAGCAGAAAAGCGACCAGTGCAGTAAGGGCACTGAGTACGCGTAATGAACGGGCGGGCCTTGCATGGCTGTCTGGGCGGTGGGGCATTCTCAACTCCTGTCGAATTTGCCGCCACATGATAAACGCTGCCGCGGGCCGGGTGTTGTGATTCCTGCTCACTCCGTCTAGGCCCAGGCCAGCTCTTCCCCGGCATCGCCATCCCGTGCCTGGTGCGCCTCATCACTCCGATCCCGGACTTGGCTGTTTCTGTTTCCGGTCTGGGATTGTTGATTCGCTGCATTCGTTTACCAGGGGCCCGATGGCGGTAAGGGATTCCGGTCCGCTTTCTCGCTTCGATCGAGCCAGCGACTGGTATTCCCCCCGCGTCCCGTATCCGCTGCCCTTCGGGTACCCTCGCAGACTC
>CBFGWJ010000287.1:0-3871 GCA_965652335.1 uncultured Gammaproteobacteria bacterium
ACAGCAGCGTGGTATTCATCGGCTTGAAATCAGCAATCCCGGTGTTCCTTTGCTGCAACAGCAGGTCACTGCCAGCCTGGACCAGGCGTACATAGGCGCGGTGATTGAAAAACTGCAAGTGCCCTATGTGCTGAACGAAGTAACGAAAATTACCGGGCGGGTCACTGCCGAGTTCCAGCAATTGCCGATCGTGGAAGCTCTGGCGGCCATACTTGAGCCGGCGCACTTGCAGGCCAGTTTCACTCCTAACCTCGTTACCATTTCCCGCAAACCCCAGGTGAACCTGAGCATGGTGGCGGGCGATGACTATGTGTTTCACAAACGCATTCTGCGCTATGCCGATACCCGCGCGTTGGAACCCATCCTGTCCATGCTGCTGTTGGATGACAGCGATTCGGATGACGATGACGATGACAGTGATGATGACTATGACACCAGCACGGAATCAGATGAAGAGTCAGACGACAGCGGTTCCACTGACAGCTCGACTTCTCCCACCAAGAGCTTCAGCTATGCGCCCATACATGCGGAAAATGCCATCCTGCTGAAAGGGCCTTCGGCCGATGTCAAGAATGCGCTGGAGTTGCTGACCGCCATCGATACCGACAATGGTCATATCATGATCGAGGCCATGGTGCTGCAGTTCAGCGCCAGTGACCTGCTGGAGATCGGCACCCGAATCAGTGGTGGCGCCAGTGGCAGCGTCAGTGATGCCAGCATCGACTGGGCCAGCATGATCGGTGAAACCATTGCTTTCACCAACCTGGCCGGAGCGGCCAATACGCGCACTTTCCGTGCCGCGATCTCCATGCTGATGCAAACCGACGCAGCGCGTGTTGTGGCGCGCCCTTACATGGCAGTGGTGTCCGGGCAGCAAGCCAAGATCGACGTGGCTGAAGATCGATATGTAACCACCTTCACCGAAAATTCGGGCGATGTCACGCTGGAGCCGGTAACCAGTGGCGTCATCATGACGATAACACCTTTCCTGCTGCCCGAAGAACAGATTCGCATGGACCTGGATGTCAGCGTGTCGCGTTTCGTGCCCACCCTGGACAACGTTGCCCTGGCTCGCAGCCGCAGCTCAGCCACTTCGATGATGCGCATAGGTTCCGGCGAAACCCTGGTGATTGGCGGCCTGATGGCCGAGCAGTCCAGCAACAGCATCGCCGGAATACCGGGCTTGAGGTCCATACCCGGGCTGAATTTACTGTTTGGCGAGAAAGTGCGATCTGATGAACAGCGTCGCCTGTTGATTTACATTACGCCTTACATCTGGCAACCCGGCATGGACACACCCATGGATGCCAAGCAGGATTTGGAAAAATTCATCGAGAACCAGCCTGGCTTTCCCTCCGGCGATTAGCAGTTACAATCGATGACTTCGTGATGTATTTGCTGAAGGTTGAGCCCAGGTACCCGGTGTCATTGCAACCAGAGTCGGCACCAACCTGGCAACATGCAGTTGTTCACTCTTGCTACGATACCAATGGCACCAGGGGGAACTCAGCGGGATGAAAAAGACAGCAGACCACGCAACCGTAACGGACATGCACACCAGGCTGCGGGCCCCACCGGGCTTTGGGCCGGCCATTGGACACGTCTTTGGCCTGGTCATTGGTCTGGCCATGATTTTGGCCCTGCTGTTCCCCGCCAGTTTGCAGGCTGAGGTGGATGAACCACCCGACATCGTGTTCATCATTCTCGACGATGCGGGCATAGACCAGCTGACCCTGTTCGGCAACGGCGGAGCCGAGCCGCCGGCAACTCCCAATATCGACGCCATCGCAGCCGAGGGCATGCGCTTCACCAACGCCTGGGCCACACCGGAATGTTCGCCCAGCCGCTCGGCTTTCTTCACCGGCCGCTGGGGCATACGCACCGGTGTCACCACCGCCCTGATTCCCAATATGCTGCCGCAGGCACAGGTCTCTCCTTATGAAGTCACGTTGCCGCGCCTGTTGCGCACCGCGGGCTATCGCAGCGCGATGATGGGCAAATACCATCTCGGCAACAACAACCCCTCCGGCAGCTGCTCTCCGGCCACGCGCGGATTCGACTTTTTCCGCGGCAACATGGAAGCCGGTCCACCGGCGATCGACAGCCAGGCTGGCCTCGAATCGGTTCCACCTGGAACCTATGATTGCGGCTTTGTGCGCAGCGAAGATGGCAGTCGTGCGCCAGTCACGGGAGCCTGTTATTACCCGGACGAAAGCTGCCAGGCAGGATTGAATGGCAAGCAATGCCTGCAGTCAGGCGGTGTACTCGTGGCCGGCACGGAATGCCAGGCTGAAATCCCGGCTGCCGTCAACTTTGACCGCAGCAACGGTTACTATGTGTGGCCCGAAACCATCAACGACGGCTCGCAACTGGCGCCTGCTGGCTGCACCACTTCTGGCGCCGGCTGCGCCGAAATCCTCTGCCCCATCGAACCCGCCAGCGAACCCGGCCTGGTCCGCGATTACATGTCGGAATCGCAGACCGACAGCGGCATCGAGTGGTGGCACCAGCAGGATGGCCCCCGCATGCTGACCGTCAGTTACAACTCCATCCACACGCCCTACCAGCAACCGCCCACCAATGCCAGCCACCCGCTGGCCGACAGCGTGCTGGATACGCGCCAGTGCCAGGGAGATGAAGCAACCCGCTTTGCCGATACCTTCCCTCTGATCAACGCCATGTTCAGTTCCGCCGATCGCGAGATTGCCATCCTGTTGCATGAACTCGGCCTGGCCAGCCTGGATGAGTTTGGCCGGCTGCATGAACTGCTGCTGGATGAGATGAACACCATGCTGGTAATCGTCGGTGACAATGGCTCGTTCGCTCCCAGCGTGCGACTGCCTTATGACCCGAGCCGAGCCAAAGGCTCGGTATTCCAGACCGGCGTGCTGGTGCCGCTGATCGTCGCCGGCCCGCGCGTTCAAGGGGAAACCGGGCGTGAGACTGCGTCCATGGTCAACGTGGCCGACCTCTACCAGCTGTTTGCCGAGTTTGCCGGCATCGATGTACGCAGCACGGTGCCGCCGGCGCACCGGCTCGACAGTGTGTCGATCATGCCCCTGCTGGAAAGCGCAGACGCGCCGCCGGTCCGTAGTTTCAACTACGCCGAAGTCTCCGGCGACGGCACCCTGGCAACGCCGGTGGATCCCGACAACCGGCTGTGGCCCTGCGTGCTCCTCGGCAACGCCGGTGAAGACAGCGAGGGCAATGCGCAGATTTCCGGCGGTTTCTGCAGCGACTTCCTGTTTGACACCCAGGCCTTTTGCCAGACCAACGGCGGCCTCTGGTTCGGTCCCGGCACGGACTATCCCAATCCGGACGCCACCCTGCCGGAAAAGCCCGAAGGGGCATGGGGCTCCTGCTGCTCCGTGTACCAGTCTCTGGTCAATCCGGACGATCCCTTCCTGCTGACACCGGCTTCGCAAAAAGCGGTTCACAACGAACGTTACAAGCTCGTCGAGCTCACCCTGACCAATTGTGATGCGCCGGTGGATGACCCCAAGGTATCGCCGCCCTATGAACGCATCACCGCGCACCAGTTTTACGACCTTGATGTAGTGCCGGTGGACTACCTGGCCACGGAAGTTTGCCTCGCGGTGGACATTTTGCATGAGGCGGCCGGAAGTGACCTGCGCTGCAACGATGGCCGCCGCAGCGCGGAACTGCCCAATGGCAATGCCTGCGCCAATGCGCCTGAATGCCTGGCGCCATTTCCGGAGCTCTTCCAGGGCTTCAGCGCGCTGCAAAGCCAGCTCAACGCTGTGGTGCAGTCAGCCACCCAATGCCCGGGTGACGGCAACCAGGACATGCGCGTCACCCAATTGGACATCGACGGGGTGATGAACTTCATGGGCAGCGGCCCGAGTTATTT
>CBFGWJ010000288.1:0-3868 GCA_965652335.1 uncultured Gammaproteobacteria bacterium
TGTTGTGACGGCATCAGCGTGCCGTCGATATCGAGTATCCAGCACGGTTTCGAACCGTTTGCGTGGCTGGAACAATGGCAGTCAGGATTCATTGCGGTATAGTTCAGGGTATTCTTTGGCTTGGGTGCATTATAGTGGTTTGCACCCTGTCTCCGATGCCTCGTAATCCTGCAACCACCCAAGCGGAGCCCGTGGATGAACAGCCGACCGACCTTTCTGCCCCTCGCCGGACTGTCGCGGCGGGCTGCCCTTCTTGCACTACTCTGGCTGTTGATGCCGACGCTGTCGGCGCTGGCACAGCCGGAACCTGGTGTCACGCGCATTGCCCAGCCCCGCATGATCCTCGACCCGCCCAATCTGGCGCCGCGGGAAGCCGCGCAGAAAGCGACCGCGGCCGACTTCGAAGTATTCAACCAGTTTGGCTTTACCGACCAGGTGCGCGAAAGCGGCATCACGTTCCAGCATCGCGTGGTGGAAGATGCCGCCAGGACCTACAAGGCAGTTCACTACGATCACGGCAACGGGCTGGCGGTGGCCGATGTGGATGGCGATGGCCTTCTGGATGTTCTGTTCGTCAATCAGGTGGGCAGCAATGAGCTGTGGCGCAACACCGGCTCCGGCAAGTTCGAGAACATCACCGCCAAAGCCGGCATCGCCATGGCGGACCGGATTTCGGTGTCAGCCTCGTTTGCCGACATCGACAACGATGGCGATGCGGACGTTTACATCACGGCGGTTCGAAGTGGCAACCGGCTGTTTGAAAACAACGGCGACGGCACGTTCCGTGACATCACCGAAGCGTCCGGCACGGGCATCAAGGCCCACTCTTCAGGCGTGGTGTTTTTCGATTTCGACCGCGACGGCCTGCTGGACATGTTCGTCTGCAATGTGGGCCAGTACACCTCCGAGTTGATCCGGCGGGCCGAAAGCGGCGGCGTCGAATACACTTTTTTTGACGGCCATACCGATGCGTTCAGCGGCCACCTGTTTCCCGAACGTACCGAGAACAGCGTGCTGTTCCGCAACCTCGGCAACAACCGCTTTGAGGACGTCACAGAAGCCCAGGGGCTCACCGACGGCTCCTGGACGGGCGATGCCAGTGCTGCTGACCTCAACCAGGACGGCTGGCCGGATCTCTATCTGCTCAACATGCAGGGGCACGACCAGTATTTCGAGAACCAGCAGGGCGAAGGCTTCATCAACAAGCGCAATGAGCTGTTTCCCAGGACATCCTGGGGCGCCATGGGCATCCGCGTGTTCGACTGGAACAACGATGGCCGCATGGATATCTTCGTCACCGACATGCACTCCGACATGAGTGAGCACATCGGCATGGACCGCGAGCACCAGAAATCCGACATCCAATGGGATGAATCGCACCTGCAAAGTGGCGGCATGAGCATTTTCGGCAACAGCTTTTTCCAGCAGCAGGCCGATGGGACGTTCACGGAGATTTCCTCGGAAATCGGCGCCGAAAACTACTGGCCCTGGGGCCTGAGCACCGGCGACCTGAATGCCGATGGCTTCCAGGATGCCTTCCTCACCTCCAGCATGAATTACCCGTTCCGTTACGGTGTGAATTCACTGCTGCTGAATGACCGCGGCAAACGGTTCCGCGATGCGGAATTCATCCTCGGCGTTGAGCCCAGGAAAAACCGCGAAACCGCCAAAGCCTGGTTCCGGCTGGATTGTGACGGTGCCGATGCCGCCAACAGCTTCTGCCAGAACCGCAGCGGTATCGTCGAAGTCTGGGGCTCGCTGGGTTCACGTTCCTCGGCCCTGCTTGACCTCGATGATGATGGCGACCTGGATATCATCACCAACGAATTCAACGCCGAGCCGATGGTACTGGTTAGTAATCTCAGTGAGAAACTGCCCGGCCTGAAATTCCTCAAGGTCAGCCTGCAAGGCAACAAATCCAACCGCGATGCCATCGGCGCGCGAGTCGAAGTAGCCACCGACCAGGGCAGTTACGTGCAGGTAAATGACGGCAAGTCGGGCTATTTGTCGCAAAGCCGCATGCCGCTGTATTTCGGGCTGGGTGATGCGGGCAGCATCCGGCAGGTGCGGGTCACCTGGCCTTCCGGCAAGGTGCAGGAAGTCGATTCGGACCTGGAGTTGAATGGGTCTTTACTGATCCAGGAACCCTGATTTTCCGCAATTCGCAAAAAAGGGCTTGACCTGGAGTTGACTCCAGGTATTAGCATGTGTCCCATTCACACAATTTGTGGAGTCGGACATGAAAATCGGCGAAGTCACCGAAGCCCTCGATATCAGCGCTGATACCCTGCGCTACTACGAAAAAATCAAACTCTTGCCCCGGGTTGGCCGCACCGTGGGTGGCGTGCGGCACTATTCCAGGAACGACCTGGGGCGCATCCGCTACATCCAGCATGCCCAGCGCATGGGCTTCAGCCTGCAGGAGATTTCCGACCTGCTTAGCTTTCGTGAGAAGCCCACCGAGGCCAAACCGCAGGTGCGCGAACTGGCCCGGGCGAAACTCAAACGTATCGAAGAACACCTGCGAGAGCTTCGAGCATTGCAGAAAGAATTCAAGTCGCTGATCGGGCAATGCGCCGAGGCTGAGGACCATTGCCCGATCCTGGAACGCCTGGATGGGGCAAACTGATATGTCAAAAGAACACGAGCATCATTGCTGTTCGGCTCACAAGTCTGGGCACAAGTCCGGGCACGCACACACCGCAACGGGGGACTCGCACGACCAGCAGGAAGTCGCTGCGCCTGGAGTGATTTACAGCTGCCCCATGCACCCGGAAGTCCGCCAGGAAGGTCCCGGCACCTGCCCGAAATGTGGCATGGCGCTGGAACCGGAAATGCCCAGCCTTGATGAACAGGAAAACCCCGAGCTGACCGATTTCCGCCGCAGGTTCTGGTGGACTCTGCCCCTCACTGCGGCCGTGTTTGTTATTGCCATGTCGGGTTCGATGCTGGATGGCTTGCTGGGGCAGGCACGATCCTGGGTCGAACTGTTGCTGGCCACTCCGGTGGTGCTGTGGGCCGGCTGGCCGTTCTTCCAGCGCTGGGCGACATCCATTCGAACCCGGCAACCCAACATGTGGACCCTGATCGGCACCGGCACCGGCGCGGCGTGGTTGTACAGCCTGGTGGCCACGGTGGCGCCCCAGGTGTTCCCGGATGCCTTTCGGCACGACGGACAGGTTGCGGTGTATTTCGAAGCGGCCGCGGTTATCATCACGCTCACCCTGCTGGGCCAGGTGCTGGAGTTGAAAGCGCGCTCCGAAACCGGAGCCGCCATCCGCTCCCTGCTGAATCTTGCGCCCAAGACCGCACGGCGCATCGACGATAAAGGCAACGAGGAAGACATTCCGGCCAGCCACGTGCACCAGGGCGACCGGCTTCGCGTGCGTCCGGGTGAATCGGTACCGGTGGACGGCACGGTGCTCGAAGGCAGCAGTTCGGTGGATGAGTCCATGCTGACCGGCGAGTCCATGCCGGTCAGCAAGAAAGCCGGCGATACCCTGATCGGCGCCTCGATGAACGGCAACGGTTCGCTGGTGATGCGGGCTGACAAGGTGGGCTCGGCCACGGTGCTGTCGCAGATCGTGCAGATGGTCGCCGCCGCGCAGCGTTCGCGTGCGCCGATGCAGGGCCTGGCCGACCGGGTCGCGGGAGTGTTCGTTCTGGTGGTGATCGCAACTGCATTGCTCACATTTTTTGCCTGGGGCCTGTGGGGAGCGGAGCAGGGCTGGGTGCATGGACTGGTCAATGCGGTTTCGGTGCTGATCATCGCCTGCCCCTGTGCCCTGGGGCTGGCCACGCCCATGTCCATCATGGTGGCGTCCGGCCGCGCTGCCACACTGGGTGTATTGTTCCGGGATGCCGCGGC
>CBFGWJ010000289.1:0-3864 GCA_965652335.1 uncultured Gammaproteobacteria bacterium
AACCCACCACATGGAACACATGCTTTGAAGTATCCAAGCCAATCGTAGTAATCTGGTTCACGGTCTCCTCCTGGTTTTCTGATGACTAGAAACGAGCTTTCATCATGGCGCATCGTGACGCCGGTATAAAACGGGAGGAGACCATTCCATCGGCGCAGGCCGGAATCCAATTCCACCGCGGCAATGATCAGAACATGGACCCCGGCTCGAAGGCCGGGGTGACGTCTATCACGCGCTTCGCACTGTCCGGGGTGACGTTCTTTCGCCGCACTGACGAAACTAGTGACGTTGGCCGGCAATCGCTATACTTCGCTCACTTTTTGATCAACTCCACAAAACGAGATCCCGATGCACACCGTTAAAATGTTGATTGCCGGCCTGGCTGCCGCTTTGCTGCTCGCCGCCTGCGGCCCGGCCGAGGAACCAAAGCCGATTGCCGTGACTGAACCTGAAACCGCCACACCCGCCGAAGCAACTGCTGAAGTGTCCTCCGCGAACCCCCTGCTGGCCGAATGGACCGGGCCGTATGGCGGCGTGCCGGCATTCGATGCCATGGATGTGAACGACCTCGAGAGCGCCATGGACACCTCCATGGCCAGCAGCCTGGCCGCCATGGATGCTATCGGGCAACAGGCCGAACCGGCGACATTCGAGAACACCATCGCAGCGATGGAGAGCGCAAGCGATGAGTTCAACCGCGTCCAGGCGTATTACGGCATCTGGAGTTCCAACCTCTCCAGCCCGGAATTCCGCGCCATCCAGCAACGCCTGGCGCCGCGCATTGCCAACTACTACACCACGTTGCGGCAGAACAGTGCCCTGTTCCAGCGCATCCGGACGGTTTACGAGGGTGAGGAATTCAAAACCCTGCGGCCCGACCAGCAACGGCTGGCCTGGTACGTCTACGATACCTTTGCCAGCAATGGCGCCAGGCTGGAGGGTGCGGAAAAGGAACGCTTCGCAGCCATCAACCAGCAACTGGCGGAATTGCAAACCCGGTTTGCCAATAACGTGCTGGCGGATGAGGAAGGCTATGTCACCTGGCTGGAGCGTGACCAGTTGACCGGCCTGCCCGATTCGGTCGTCACCGCCGCCGCGCAGGCCGCGACTGACCTCGGCCAGCCGGAGAAATGGGCCATCAAGAACACCCGCTCCTCGATGGACCCGTTCCTCACCTATTCCACCCACCGTGATTTGCGCGAGCAGGTGTGGCGCAACTATTACAATCGCGGCAACAACGGCGGCGAGCATGACAACAATGCTCTGATCCCGCAGATACTGGCGCTGCGCGAAGAGCGCTCGAAGCTGCTGGGCTACAACAACTTTGCCGAGTGGCAGGTGCAGAACCGCATGGCCAAAACGCCTGAAGCCGCCATGGAGCTGATGATGGCCGTGTGGCCGGCCGCCATTGCACGGGTGGATGAAGAAGTGGCTGACATGCAAACCCTGGCTGACGCGGCCGGAGACGGCATCACCATCGCGCCCTGGGATTATCGTTTCTATGCCGAAAAGGTGCGCAAGGCGAAATACGACCTCGATTCCGATGAAGTAAAGCAGTACCTGCAGCTGGACAAGTTGCGCGAAGCCATGTTTTTCGTGGCCGGCGAAATCTTCCATTTCAATTTCACGCCGGTGCCGGAAGGCTCGGTGCCGGTGTTCCATCCGGACGTGAAAGTGTGGGAAGTCACCGACCGCGATACCGGTGAAGCCATCGGCCTGTGGTACCTGGATCCTTTCGCCCGGCCGGGCAAGCGCTCCGGTGCCTGGGCAACCTCTTACCGCAGCCACGAAACTTTCCGCGGCAAACGCACCGTGCTGTCATCCAACAACTCCAATTTCAGCAAGGGCGCGCCCGGCGAGCCGGTACTGATTTCGTGGGACGATGCCCGCACCTATTTCCACGAGTTCGGCCACGCATTGCATGCGCTGTCGGCCAATGTGGCCTACCCGACGCTGAACATCGGCGTGCGCGACTACACGGAGTTCCAGTCGCAGTTGCTGGAGCGCTGGATCACGACCGATGAAGTGATCAACCGGTTCCTGGTGCACTACCAGACCGGCGAACCCATTCCGGCGGAACTGGTGGCCAAAATCAAGCGCGCGGATACCTTCAACCAGGGCTTTGACACCACCGAATACCTGGCTTCGGCGCTGATGGACATGAAGTTCCACACCACCGACCCCACTGGCATGGACGTCCAGGCGTTTGAGCGCGAAACCCTGGATGCCCTGGACATGCCCGAAGAACTGGTGATGCGCCATCGCAGCACGCAGTTCGCACATATCTTCTCGGGTGAAAGCTACGCCGCGGGTTATTACGGCTACCTGTGGGCCGATGTGCTGGCGGCCGACGCCGCCGAGGCATTCACTGAGGCCTCGGGTGGTTTCTATGACGAAGAAGTGGCGCAGAAACTGGTGAATTACCTGTTCGCCCCACGCAACGCCATGGACCCGGCCGAAGCCTACCGCGCCTTCCGCGGCCGCGATGCCGAATCTGATGCGCTGCTGCGCGACCGGGGGTTTGCGCCGCAATTGCAGGAGGCGAGATAGCGCCGACCCACGGTGGGTCGCGGGTTACGCCGCTCCTACATCCAACTCCGCGATCAGAAATGGGTAGCGAGCATGGCTCGCTCCTGGAGGCGGGATTTTCCCTGGCCCTAAGGTCGGTTTAATCGCTGACAGGTTCACTTGGTCGAACACACTCAACGCTTCGGCGAATACCGGTAACTTTCCAGCCGGCTGTCGCGTCAAATACGGAACTACGAAAGATGGAGTAGATTCCGCATGCAGCTGGCAGCCAGCCAAATGAAGGTCAGCATTTCCAGGCTGGTGGCCGACCCGGAGTTTTACATCTTCAATTACGCGGAGCAGAGTGGGACTTCCGAGTTCCTCATCGTTCACCAGGAGTTGCTCGAACAGGCGCCTTTTGTCGACAACCGCCTGGAGCGCTTCGCTCGTGGCCAGTTCACCATCGCCACCACCCAGCTGAATGAACTGGTGGACCACCTGCCCCAGCCCCGTCCCGGCCGGCACTACATATTTCACCATGCGTTCGTCTGCTCCACCCTGCTGGCGCGCTGCCTGGCGGAGTCGGATGCTTTTTTCAGCCTGAAAGAGCCGCACATCGTGCGCCGGCTGGCCGACATGCAGCGCACGCTGTCCAGCCCAAGCCAGATTGAGCGGCGCAACTGGAGCCGCTTGCTCAACACCCACCTGCAACTGCTGGCCAAGGACTATACGCGCGGCGACAAGGTGGTGATCAAAGCGACCAACCTGGCCACCAACCTGCTGCCGGAAATCCTGCAGCACACTCCGCGCGGCAATTGCCTGTACCTGTATTCAACGCTGGAGGAATTCCTGGTTTCCAACCTCAAGAAGCTCAGGGAAACACAGCAGAAAATTCCCTGGCTGCTGCAGACTTTCGGGCAGGACAGCGACTTCTTCCGGCTACACCCGATGTACAGTGAATTTTCCCGCTTCAGTTTGCTGCAGCAATGCGCCCTGCTGTGGCTGCTGTGCAATTACAACTTTCTCAGTAGCCTTCCTGGCCATGGTATTGCCCGTGTGAAAACGCTGTCGATGGACGGATTCCTGGAGTCCCCGCGCGAATCACTGGCAAAGGTAAGTGCGTTTTTTGAACACATTCCCGCCGAGCATGAGCTGGAAAAGATGTGTGGCCACGTGATGCAGGTTCACGCCAAGGACCCGAAGCTGCCTTACGATACTGCCACCCGCCAGCGCGAAAGCGAGTGCATCAGGCTGCAGCATGGCGATGACATTGAGCGGGCCGGGACCTGGCTGGCGCCGCTGGTGGAAGCCCTGGATATTTACCGTCGGCTGGCGGCGCTGGCGGTCTGAAGCCAC
>CBFGWJ010000290.1:0-3848 GCA_965652335.1 uncultured Gammaproteobacteria bacterium
TCCGCTACATCTGCGACAACGGCACCTGGATCGCCCGCTACGACGACCTGGTCTCGGGCCGTGAAGAGGCAGTTGATGTGTCAAAGGTCGCCGTGTCGATGAATGGCATCGAGTTGCAGGATCGCGAATTCTTCTCCGCCATCGAGGAAGGGCGTGAGCCCAATGCCAGCATCGGCAAAGTGCTGCCCTGCTACCAGGTGCTGCATGAGCTTGAGCTGCAACTGAACGCTGCTGGCTGAGCGCATGCTGCAGCGGAAAATCGCCGGCGCCAGCATTCCAGCCATCGGGCTCGGTTGCATGAACGTCAGCCACGCCTATGGCTTGCCGCCTTCGGAAGAAGACGGTGCGAAATTGCTGAACCGCGCCTTTGACCTGGGCGTGCGGCACTTCGATTCCGCTGCGCTGTATGGTTTTGGCAAGAACGAAGTGCTGGTTGGAAAGGCGCTGAAGCACCGGCGCAACCAGATTCACCTGGCCAGCAAATGCGGCATGACCGGGGTGGATGGCAAGCGTGTGATCGACGGCCGGCCGGACACCCTGGCCCGGACCATTGATGAGTCCCTCGCGCGCTTGCATACCGACCACATCGACCTTTACTACCTGCATCGATGGGACCGCCAGGTACCCATCGAAGACAGCATCGGAGCCATGTCGCGCATGGTGGAGCAGGGCAAGGTCGGTGCGCTGGGCTTGTCCGAAGTTTCTGCCGTCACCTTGCGCAAGGCGCACGCAGTCCATCCGATTGCAGCCGTGCAGACCGAATACTCGCTGTGGACGCGTAACGCCGAGATCGCCGTTCTTGAGGCCTGCCGCCAGCTGGGCGTTGCGTTCGTGGCCTTCTCACCCCTGGCCCGCGGCTTCCTGGCCAATCCCGGGCTTGATCCGGCAGGATTCGACGCCCGGGACATCCGGCTCAACATGCCACGCTTCAAGGCACCGGTGTTTGAACAAAACCAGCCATTGGCCCGGTCATTTTTTGAATTGGCGGAGCGGGCAGGCTGCACACCGGCGCAGCTGGCGCTGGCCTGGGTGTTGTCGCGGGGTGAGCACATTATCCCGATACCCGGCACCACGTCGCTGGCCCACCTCGAAGAGAACGTGGAGGCCATGAAGCTGAATATTGACCCGGCGCTGCTGGGCCGTGCCGGTGTGCTGATCAACCAGCAGACCGTCAATGGCCCACGATATCCCGCAGCCATTCAAAGCGAAATCGACACAGAGGAATTCTGAAGGAGCACACCACAATGAGCGGCCAGTCACGAAAAACTTCGGTTGTTATCATTGGTTCCGGGCCTGCCGGCCTGATGCTGGGTCACCTGCTGCATCAGGCGGAAATCGACGTGGTGATCATCGAGCGGCAAACCCGCGACCATGTTGAGGGGCGAATCCGGGCGGGCGTACTGGAAGATACGGCCACACGCATCATGGACCAGCTCGGCATCAATGCCCGTATGCATGCCGAAGGGCTGCCCCATAGTGGCGTCAACCTGGCCGATGGCGAACGACTGATCCGGATCGATATCGAGAAACTTACCGGCAGGCCGGTGATGGTCTACGGCCAGACGGAAGTGACCAAAGACTTGATCGATGCCGCCGAGGAGCGCGGCCTGCCGATTGTCTGGCAGGCCAGTGATGTTGAATTGCAGGATATTGAATCGGACTCGCCTTACCTTACTTACAGGCAGGATGGCGAGCCGCGACGCATCAACGCCCGCTTCATCGCCGGTTGTGATGGCTTTCACGGGCCTTCACGCCAGGCCATCCCGGTCAGTGTCGGCCGGCCCTATGAACGGGTGTATCCATTTGGCTGGCTGGGCATCCTGGCGGACGTACCACCCTGCAACCATGAGTTGATTTACGCCAACCACGAGCGTGGTTTTGCGCTGGCCTCCATGCGATCGATGACCCGCAGCCGCTACTATATCCAGGTGCCGCTGGACGAAAAGCTGGAAGACTGGCCGGATGATCGCCTGTGGGACGAACTGGAAATCCGCCTGGGCCCCGAAGTTGCGCCGCACATCACGCGGGGCCCGGCGCTGGAGAAATCCATCGCCCCTTTACGTTCCTTCGTGTTTGAGCCGATGCGCCACGGCAGCCTGTTCCTGGCGGGTGACTCCGCGCACATCGTGCCGCCCACCGGTGCGAAAGGCCTGAATCTGGCGGCCTCGGATGTGGCCTATCTATCGGAAGCACTGATCGGGTACTTCAACCAGGGCGACAGCAGCGGAATCGATGGGTACTCGGCCCGTGCCCTGGCCCGGGTGTGGAAGTCGGAACGGTTTTCCTGGCAACTCACCATGCTCATGCACCGTTTTCCCGAGCACAGCTCATTTGAACGCCGCATGCAGGTGGCTGAACTGGATTACATCGCTGAAAGTGAAGCTGCGCAGAAGTCGATTGCTGAAAATTACGTCGGTTTGCCGCTTTGAGCGAACTGCCGAAGTTCACCTTCATACGGAGATTTTCCATGGACAGACTCATATCGATGCTGGCTTTGGCATTGCTTGCCTCGACAAATGCCGTTGCCGTTGATCTAGATGAACAACAGGCCGCTGTCTGGCAGATGGAGGAAGACTACTGGCGCATCGTCGCCGCGGGTGATCCGGATGCCTACATGGCGCTGTTCCACCCGGATTTCATCGGTTGGCCCTGCACCAGTGAAACGCCCAAGGGCACAGCCAACTCCTCGGCGTGGGTCAAGGAAATCCGCGACAATGGCTGGACCCTGAACTACGATTTACGGCCTGAGGCGGTGCACCTGTTTGGTGATACTTCGGTCGTGCACTATGCCGCGGAGTATGTATTCGATTACGGTGATGGAACACGCAAAGGTGAAGGCGACTGGCGCAAGTTCACCCACACCTGGAAGCAATACGATGGACAATGGTTGCTGATCGGTGGCATGTGCGCCGACCGGAAGCCGGTCCGATCGCTGTTGAAATAGTGACCAGGCAATCGCTTGAGCATGCAGGCAAGTACTGAAAATCCCTCGGTGGTGCTGGTTCCGGGCCTGGGCAACACGGCCCGGCTGTTTGCTCACCAGGTCAGCGCATTGTCGCGGGAATTCAGGGTTGTGGTTGCAGACTTCACCGGGTCGGAGTCCGTTGAGGAAATGGCTGGTCGCGTGCTGGCCCAGGTGGATTCCGCCAGGTTTGCCTTGGTCGGGTTTTCTCTCGGCGGCTATGTTGCACTGCGGATGATGGCTCGGGCGCAGGAGCGGATCGCGTGCCTGGGTCTCATCAGTACTTCTGCATTTGCGGATTCTGAACCGGCCATTCGACAGCGCGAGAAACTGATTTCCAAAGCCCGGCAGGATTACCAGGGGCTGCTGCAGGAGATGGGCCGGTTCATTGTCTGGCAGGACGGGCCCAATGCCGCTGACGCGCAAAGCGTGCTGGCCAGCATGGGGGAAGAACTCGGGGTTGATGAATTCTGCCGCCAGCAGAAAGCCGCCATGAATCGCCCGGATTCCCGTGAGCTGTTGGCTTCAATCATGTGCCCGGTGTTGGTGGCTTGTGGTGAGGAAGACAAAGTCACGCCAGTCAGTGGAAGCCGTTACCTTGCGGAACACATTCCACATGCCGGCCTGGAAGTGATTGCCGCAGCGGGCCATCTGCTGCCGCTGGAAAAACCTGCTGAGGTAAGCCAGGTCCTGCGGCAATTCATGGCTGAATCGTGGCGCTGATGCAGCTAGGTTGAGCGCCTGGATTTTGCGTTTTTGCCGGCGGCCTTCCCGACCGGTTTGAGGCTCACATCGTCAACCCGCAGCTGTTCGCCGCAGCCATCGCAATAAACGGCAGGCTGCAGGATCTGGCCGCAGTCCTTGTGCCACAACAGGTCGGGGGGTC
>CBFGWJ010000291.1:0-3837 GCA_965652335.1 uncultured Gammaproteobacteria bacterium
GTACTCGCCGGGTTTCAGGCCATCCAGCCGGTACTCGCCGATCTCGCTGCGCACCAGCCTTAACGTGGGCAAACCCACCGCCGCGGTCATACGGCGCACCTGCCGGTTACGGCCTTCGTCCAGCACGATCTCCAGCCAGGTGGTGGGAATGTTGCGCCGCTCGCGGATGGGCGGCTGGCGCGGCCACAACCAACCCGGCTTGCGGGCCAGCACCTCGGCCCGCAAGGCCCGCGCCATGCCATCGTTGAGCTTCACGCCGGAACGCAGTCTTCTCAATTGTGATTCGCTGGCCTGGCCCTCGACCTGCGCCAGGTAGGTTTTCGCGCAGCCTTGCTCCGGATGCGCCAGCCGATGCTGCAGCGCCCCGTCATCGGTGAGGAGCAGCAATCCTTCGCTGTCTCGGTCCAGCCGGCCGGCCGGGTAAACGCCCGGAACCGGAATGAATTCGGCCAGTGTACGGCG
The DNA here is from genome assembly GCA_965652335.1 of uncultured Gammaproteobacteria bacterium. Taxonomy (GTDB): domain Bacteria; phylum Pseudomonadota; class Gammaproteobacteria; order Xanthomonadales; family SZUA-36; genus JAWXBM01. Next base: position 463 of record CBFGWJ010000291.1, read on the forward strand.
CCCTTCGGCATCACTGAACTGGCTGAGCACCCCATAAGGCTTGTTGAGCGCCAGGAGCATCGCCATCATCCGCCGCCAGTGCCCGTGCCAGCACCGGCGCCGGGGAAATCAGAACGGCAGTTCAAGGTCGGGGTTGATCGCCAGCATGCGCGCCCGGAACACATTCTTGATGCGTTCCAGCGCCGCTTCGGTTTCTCCATCAAAACGCACCACCAGGATGGGCGTGGTATTGGAGGCACGCACCAGGCCCCAGCCATCGGGAAAGTCGGCCCGCACGCCATCGATGGTGCTGACCTTGGCGCCCTCAAAGCGCGCCTCGGCCTGCATCGCGTCCATAAATGCATGGTTTTCACCTTCGGACATTTCCACTTTCAGCTCCGGCGTGCTGTAGCTGCTGGGCAGGGAGTTGAGGATGGCCTCGGGCGGGTTGTCGGTGCCCGCCAGGATTTCCAGCAGGCGCGCTGCCGCGTAGATGCCGTCGTCCACGCCGTACCAGCGCTCGCCAAAGAAGAAATGCCCGCTCATCTCGCCGGCAAAGGGCGAGCCGATTTCCTTCATGTAGGCCTTGATCAGCGAGTGGCCGGTTTTGTACATCACGGCCTTGCCACCGGCCTTTTCGATCACCTTGGGCAAATGGCCGGTGCACTTCACGTCATACACGATGGTGGCGCCGGGCACGCGGTCGAGTACATCCATGGCCAGCAGCATCATCACGCGGTCGGGGTAGATGATATTGCCGCCCAACGTGACCACGCCCAGCCGGTCGGCGTCGCCGTCCAGCGCCAGGCCTATGTCGGCGTTCATCAGGCGCACCGATTCGATCAGGTCCTTGAGGTTGTGCGGGTCGCTGGGGTCGGGATGGTGGTTGGGGAAGGTGCCGTCCACCTCATCAAAAAGGGGCAATACTTCCGCACCGATGTCACGCAGAACATCGGCCGCGCAGACCCCGCCCACGCCATTGCCGCAGTCGATGACCACGCGCAGCGGCCGTTCCAGCTGGATATCGCCGGCGATGCGCTGGCGGTACTCGCCCACTACGTCTTTCTTCTCCACCTTGCCTTCGCCGCTCTGCACTTCATTGCGGGTGATGCGCAGGTAGATCTCCTTGATCTGCGCGCCGAACAGGGTGTCGCCCGCGAGCATGATTTTCAGCCCGTTGTAATCGGGCGGATTGTGGCTGCCGGTGATCATCACGCCGGTGCCTTTGGCATGCTCGAACGCGGCGTAGTACAGCACCCCCGTGGGCACCATGCCGATATCCAGCACATCGCAGCCGGTGGAAGTGATGCCCTCGATCATCCCCTGCATCAGGTCAGGGCCGGACAGGCGCCCGTCGCGCGCCACCACCACGGGACCGGCGTTCTTTTCCAGCGCCATGCTGCCCAGGACCTTGCCCACCATGGATGCGATTCCGGCATCCAGGGTTTTGCCGACGATGCCGCGTATGTCGTAAGCGCGGAAAATTTCCGGTTTGAGCTCTACCGCCTGGCTGCTGCCGCGGGTGGAGATGCGGTCTGCCAGGTCATAACGCAAACGCATGGGCGGGGGCTCCGGTAAAGCGGCGGGGGTGGTTTTTTCGCTTGCAGTATCGCCCGGCTTGTCACTCGCCGTGCCCGCCGGCACTTCAGGAGCCTTATCACTGCCCAGTTCTTCCTGCATCTGCAGGCGGGTCTGGTAAGCCTCTTCGTTGGCGGCGAGCTTGCGCGCAATCCTCTCGAGCTCCCAGCTGCGGTTCTTTTTGTAGAAAAACACCGTGGCCAACATCAGCAGGATGCCAATCGCCAACATCAGCAAGAGCGTTCCCGTTCCCAGGAAATTGGTATACGCCGCCATCGGCATTTCCAGCCGGAACAGAGTGCCGGAAACCGGTATGCGTTGCGGTGACAGCTCGGTGCGATTGGCCGAGCCCATTTTCTTGAGCTCGGTAGGCGGCTGGCGGCCGTTGTGCTGGGTCAGCGTCAGGTAGCTGCCGGAAACATCGGGTGTGAAACGGTCAAGCACAAATGCCGGATCCGTCAGCAACACCAGAAAGCCCATCAATTGCTCATCCTGCTTCAGCGCCGCCACTTCCACCAGCATGGGCGGCTTCAGGCTGCCGTGAATCTGCAGCGGCGGGGTGACGCCTTCGCTGGCCTGGGTCAGCATGTCCAGCAGGGCAAAACCGTTGTCGCCCATCTCGCGCGGCTCCAGGGATTCCAGCTCCGGGCCGTAAACCTGCACATCCTGGACTTCACTGATCCTGGATTTTGCGAAGGCCAGTGTGTCCGTGGTGTCCTGGCCTGGCTGCAAAGCCTGCAGGGCCAGTGCCTGCAGTTGCGGATCCTGGACCAGTTCCTGCAACTGGCTGGCGATGGCGCTCAGCTGGGTGATCGATTGTTCGCTTTGTTTGGATGTCTTGTGAAACGCGCGCAAACCGTTGAGGTCCTTGAAGGACAACCACAGGCCGCTGAGCACCAGGGTTGCCGCCAGCAGGGCCATCAGGGCCAGCACCGGGGCGGAAACCCGCATCTCTCCCATTTTGCCGAGCTTCTGCTCCAGCATGGATTTCAGTCCGTTCGGTTCAGTGGTCTTTTCGTTCATACCCTGTCATTTCCTGGTTCATTCCACCCCAAGGTGGTGTCATCGGGCCCAAACTGCTGCTTCGGCCGGCGCTGCTGCCCATGTCGCTACTCGGGCCGCTACTCAGGCCGCTACTCAGGCTGGCTTTCAGGCCTGGCCGGTATGGCCAAACCCTCCCGCGCCGCGCTGCGACTCCTCGAATTCCTCAACCTGTTGCCAGGCTACCCGCACCACCGGCAGGAACACCAGCTGCGCTATCCGCTCGCCCGGGCCAATGCTGAAGGGCTGGCCGGAGCGGTTCCAGCAGGAAACATATACCTGCCCCTGGTAATCGCTGTCGATCAGGCCCACGAGGTTGCCGAGCACGATGCCGTGCTTGTGCCCCAACCCCGAGCGCGGCAGTATCACGGCGGCCAGCCCGCTGTCGCCCATGTGCATGGCAAATCCGGTCGGGATCAACCGGGTTTCATTCGGGGCAAGCACCAGCGTTTCATCCACACAGGCACGCAGATCCATACCGGCCGAACCGGACGTGGCGTAATCGGGTAAAGGAAACTCGTTTCCCAGCCTGGGGTCCAGGGCTTTGATCTGGATGGGTCGCACGGCATTCTTCCCTGTTCAGTGGTTGCGGGGCTGAAGCTTCCTGCTTCGGCCTGCCGCTCAAAATTTCTTCCGGCTTCATGATAGCAAGGCTGCCAGGCTAAATCGCCAATCCGGCTGCAACAATCCCCTACAAACGTCGAGGTAATTTCCTCTGCCCGCGCGAACGCCGGGGCCACAGACTGCGTTCAGCCAAACTGACTGCCAAACTGACTG
>CBFGWJ010000292.1:0-3836 GCA_965652335.1 uncultured Gammaproteobacteria bacterium
CAGACCAGGCGGAAAATCCCTGGTCAGCCGAATCCGCGACCGCCTGGGCTTCGCCAACTGTCATCGCTTTGGCCTTGCTGGCGACTTCATTGGTAATTGGATTGATACGTTCGAATTCCATGTTGCCATCCACCTGGTTGGGTTGAGTGAGGTGTCGTTATTGCTATATTATATAGCTATACAATATAGCAATATCCTGCCAGCAATCAAGCAGAATCACCAAGTACATTTACAGGGAGCCGCTTTGTGGCCATTGATCCTTTAGAGAACTATCCGGGCTATTCCCTGCGTCGCGCCTCGGCTGCTTCCATGGCGAAGCTGGCGCGCCGGTTTTCCGACCTGGACCTGCGTCCCACGGAAGCTACGGTGTTGATGGTTATAGAAGCCAATCCCAACATCACCCAGAGCGAAATAGGCCGCATGCTGGACATAGCCAGCGCCAATATGGCACCCCTGGTATCGCGGCTGGCGGACCGGGATTTGCTGGAGCGCCAGCCGGTTGATGGAAGGTCTCACGGCCTCACTCTCACCAAATCCGGAACCCTGGTTACCGAAAATGTGAAGGCGACGGTGGCGGAACACGAAGAGGAACTACTGGCCCGGTTGCCGGTTGAAGAGCGCAAGGTTTTCCTGTCAATACTTCGCTCGCTCTGGAGCGAGAACTGAAAGCCGGGCCTGGGCTACGTACTATTCGGTCCGAAGCCCTTTTGGCCAGGCTTTCTGCTGGCCGATAAATTCCAGGGTCGGATGCAGCCCTCCGAAGCAGAAAAAATGCGCTGCTACATTCGGGTTTTCGGATTCACGGTAATCCCGAATCGCCCGGAGCTGCTCAACAGGTGGAACCCGCTGCACCAGTTTCATCCCGCTCGACAAAGGCATGGACAAAACGCGTGCCATTGAAGACTTGACTCCACAGCGCTGCGCAAAACGGACCAAGGTCGTGAGTTTGGCCGGGCCTGGCAAGCCGCAGCAAACCATCACATCCGGGTGTTGTGCGTGAAAATCACGGCACCATCGAACAACCGACGCGGCAACAAAGGAAAACTGCAGTACCACAAATGGCTTCACCACGCTGGTTGCAATCCGCTCCAGCTTGCTGGCGAGCAATTGCGACAGCTCCGGCCCGCTCCGCCCGGGATGGCCTTCCGGGTAACCAGTCACTCCCAGGCGGCGAACCGGCACCTGGTTGGCGACAATCCAGTCAACCAGCTCGGTTGAGTTGCTGTATGGGCCTGCAGGTTTTGCATCTCCACTCACTACCAGCAAGTCCCTGGCTGAGCCCTCATTCATCAATCGCCACAGACTGGATTCCAGCTCATCCTCACTACCAAGCCGTGTTGCGGCAATGTGGGGTATGGGCACAAAGCCGAGTGCCTTGATCCTTGCACAAGTCCTCACCCGGTCCTCAAGGCGTTCACCCGCCATGATGTTGAGGAATATGTCAGTACCGGGCGGGATCTGCCGGGCGTATCGTTCCAGCAACTCAAGGTCTGCCGCACCGATTTCCAGCGAGTAATGCGACAGGCCAGTGGCTTGCGCAAGGCGCACCTGGGATTCGGGGTGCTCAGTTGTCTGCATCTGTTCCCTGCTCCTTTTTGCGGCTGTCAGCCAATTTCTGCTCTGGCATGTTTTTGAAACCCGCCGGCCTGCAGTTACCCATTCCAGCAATCACTGAGCCCCGGAATGCGGTACTTGATCCACCATCGTTTTGTGCTATCGTATCCAAACCGTACCGTACGGTTCGGCAATGGTAGTGACTGCACCGGTCGAAGTCAAAAAGCCATGAACCGGGGCCCGGCAAGTGGTTGAAAGCCTTACCCCACCGGACAACCAGCCTGAGAGACATTCTGGAGAACTAGTTCTGTGAAAAACCTGAAAGCGCTCGCGGAAACTCCGAAAGTTCCCACTTCCGAGAAGCAGCAGGAAATCCTGGACGTGGCGTCCGCCTGGTTCCTTTCACACGGCTTCCAGGGCGCCAGCATCAATGTGATGGCGCGAGAGGCCGGGATTTCCAAGGAAACCATTTACCGCTATTACGGCAGCAAGGAAGAATTGTTCGAGGCAGTCATCGCCAGGGAACTTGCGGAGTACCAGCGACGCTTGCAACTGCTGGACACGCAACCTGACAGCCTCAGCCTGGAAGCCGCGCTTACGCTGGCGGCGGAAACCATACTTACTGTTGTCGGCAGCGAGCGGACGCTTGCGCTCCGGCGACTGGTATTCCGGGAGGCGGAAAAGTCACCGGAGATTGGTGAGTACTACTACGAGATTGGTCCCAGGACGGCATACCGGCACCTGGAAAGTATTTTCAGAAAACACCCCGAAGGTGCCATCCTGAAGGCGCAGCGGCTGGCGCAGATTTTCGTCGCGTTGGTCCTGCACCACGAGATGCTGCAACTCGAATGCGGTGTCTGCCGCGATCGCGACACAAAGCGGATCAGGGTGCATTGCCGGGCAGTCAGCAAGGAATTCATATCCACCTATTACCGTAACGCGTGAGAACAGCGAGTAACGTACCGGTCACGGCAAGCGAGCATCCATCAAGCAGCCACCCGGAACCGAACGCTTAAACAACCGCACACAGAAACAGGATACACAACACCATGACCACTCCCAGCTTTGAAAGTATTTTGCAAGCCCACAAGAACCCGGTCGAGATGCTGCGCAACTCGAAAATCGGCGCCTATGTCTATCCGGTGGTTCCGGGTGAATTCAGCAACTGGCGCGACGAGCAGCGTGCCTGGCGCGAAACCTGCGTGCTGTTTGACCAGTCGCACCACATGGTGGACATCTTCATCGAGGGGCCGGATGCCATCAGGCTGGTTTCCGACACGGCCATCAACAGCTTCGCCAATTTCCCGGTCAACCGCGCCAAGCAGTATGTGCCCTGTTCCCATGATGGCTACGTCATTGGCGATGGAATCCTGTTCCACCTGGAACAGAACCGGCTGGTGTTCGTGGGCCGTGCGCCTTCAGCCAACTGGATCGAATACCATGCCGCGACCGGCGGATACGATGTCAGCATCACCAAGGATGACCGTTCACCCGGCAACCCCAAAGGCCTGGCGGTCAACCGCATCAATTACCGCTTCCAGATCCAGGGCCCCAACGCCTGGAAACTGATTGAGAAAATCCACGGCGCGCCGCCGCCGGATGTACCGTTTTTCCACATGGACGCCATCAACATCGGCAAACGCCGCGTGCGCGTACTGCGGCACGGCATGGCCGGAGCGCCCGGGCTGGAACTCTGGGGCCCGTATGAGGAACGCGAGGAAATCCGGGAAACCATCATCGCGGCCGGCCACGAATTCGGCCTGCACCAGGTGGGATCACGGGCATACGCCACCAACACGCTGGAATCCGGCTGGATTCCCTCGCCTCTGCCCGCGGTCTACACCGGCGGAAAGATGAAAGCCTACCGCGAATGGCTGCCGGCCGCCAGCTATGAATCTACCGGTTCACTGGGCGGCAGTTTTGTGTCAGACAATATCGAGGATTATTACCTCACACCATACGAACTCGGTTATGGGCCGTTCATCAAGTTCGACCATGATTTCATTGGCCGTGAAGCGCTTGAGGCCATGGCCGGACAACCGCATCGCCGCTATCAACACATCTGTTGGGATGGCTGCATGTTTCCCAACGACGTGATGTCGAAGCCCGACACCTGGAACAGCATTTTGCGCACGATGATCGCCGTGCGCGACGCCCACGGTTGGCAAGAGTAAGCCGCCGCGAACCCGTTTCCCCTATCAATTATCACCGCACCCGCAGGTCATTCAAACCATGTCGAAACCCGTCAACATTGGCATGATCGGCTACGGCTTTATGGGCCG
>CBFGWJ010000293.1:0-3826 GCA_965652335.1 uncultured Gammaproteobacteria bacterium
CAGCAGGGATTGCGCATGGTGGCGCAAGGACTCAGGCCTTTGCTGTTGTTCGGCCTGCCGCAAATACGTTTCCAGCATCGGCGCCAATGCCGCTTTCTCATCCAGGAACGGCCGCACGAAACGGGACTTGCCGAACAGTCCAAGCGCATCGTTCAGCTGGGCCTGTTGCACACTGTCATCGGCATCGTGGCTGTGGGCGATGGCGCGCAGGATCTTGTATCTGAGGCGCGCGCGTACATGGCCTTCATGGCGAGCCTGCTTGGAAAAAGACTTGAGGATTTCCAGCGCCCGCTGGTGCTCTCCCTCTTGCAGCAGCAGGCGCACGATGACCTGCACGGCGGCATCGCGCTCCCGCCAGGCGATCTCGTCTTCTGAGGCCGACTGGTAATCTTCGATCGCGATACCGGATTGCTCGAGTTCCGCGCGGGCTTTGGAAGTCAGGTCGGCGCGCAGCAACAGGTCGATGCGCAGGCAGGTGAGGAAACGGGTCAGGCGAAACAGCTTGTTGAGTTCTGCATATTCAACCGCGCGGTTGATGATGGCCAGGGCTGCCTCGATTCCGTAATCATCAAATTCCAGGTAGGCCGAGGTGCTGTAGCCCGCCGCGTAAATATCAAACCAGGCCTCGTGCTTTTCCAGCAACCGTGGCACCGCGCGCGTGATGCTGGTGCCGCTGGTGAGCTGGTTCAGCTCGTAGTCCAGTTCGGAAATCAGGATATTCACTACCAGCTTCATGCCCTGGTCGTCGCTGAAGATTCTTCGGGTGCTGTCCAGGCCCATCTTGTACCAGCGGGCGGCTGCCGAGCTGTTGCCCTCGGCAAAGCTGATGTCCCCGAGGTGGAAATAGATGTAGGCCGCACCGTACTCAGAACCACCGGCCAGAAAGGCCGGCAAAGACTGTTCGGCACAGCGCCTGGCTGCCTGGAAGTGGCCCCGTTGCAGGTGCCCCACGCACAGCATCGTCAGCAGGTTGCCGCGTATGGCGTGGTCCTCAGCGCCGAGCGTGCTCACCTTCCTGTCCAGGTCAGCCAGCACCTGGTCGGAAATCGGCTTGCCCTCGTAGATGGAAATCACGATCTCCATCACCACGAACTCGTGGACGCTGGAATGGGTGCCGGCCTGGCTCAGGTCGTGCACGGCGATCTGGTTACGCGCGACATTGGCGTCATGCAGCTGGCGCGCCTGCGCCACCAGGCCGTCCTTGATATCCAGCAGGCAGCGAATCAGCGCAAGGCGGGAATCATGGATGATGGTTTCTTCATCAAACATGCCCATGATGGTGCGCAGGCGGGTCAGGCCTTCCTTGAACCACAACATGACGCCGCCGGCACGGGTGAGAATGTCGATGCCATGCTGGTCATCACCCGCCTGGATGGAATGCCTGACCGCCTCCACCAGGTCGCCACACTCCGCGAACCAGGCAGCCGCCCGCAGGTGAAGACTGCGTTGCCGGGCTGGATTCGAAACACCCAGGCGGGCATAAAGATGTTCCCGGAACAGCGGATGCAGGCGGTAGGTGGCATCGACCTCGTCAACCGGTAACACCAGCGCATCCAGGGTTCTTGCGCGGCTGAACAGTACGTGGCTGTCCGGCTGCTCACGCAGGTAATCGGCGAACTCGCAGGCCACCCGGTCGACCAGCGAAATGTCCATCAGGAACTGCTGCAACTGCTCGTCCAGGCTGCTGAGCACTTCTTCCGACAGGTAAGTCGCGATGTGCGCCGCATCCCCGCGCAGGTCGCCCAGGATACGCTCGATGTCACCCTCGCTGCGAATGGCGCTGCGGATCATCTGGATCGCGACCGGCCAGCCTTCAGTGACCTTGAAAAACCGGGCGATGGTCTGGCTGTCGTACTCATCCGCCAGGAAATCGCTCAGCTCGATTGGTGTAAAGCGCAGCTGGGCCGGGCCGATGCGCACCGCCTGGCCTTTGGCCTCCAGCCGCGCAATTTTCAGGTGCGAGTCGTCGCGGGTGGCGATGGAGACATGCAGGTTGTCCGGGGCGTATTCAATGAAGGGTTCGATCACCTGCTCGATGACCGCGGCTTCCAGGTTTTCGAAATCATCCAGGATCAGCACCACTTGCTGCCGCGCTTCGGCCACGAAGTGGATGATCAGGCTGATCAGCTCACGTTCCGACAGGTCATTGAGGCGGAATTTCACCCCGGCCTCTTCGCTGCTGAACGACACACCGCCGGTGGCCAGCGCAAAGGCGATATAAGTCAGCAGTTGCATGGGGTCGTTGTCCTGGCGGCCCAGCGACAGCCAGCAGACCTTGTGGCCATCCGTCACCAGCAGCTTGCGCCAGTCGGCCAGCAGCGTGCTCTTGCCATAGCCGGCCGGGCCATGGATCAGTGACACGCGGGCATCCAGCGACTGGTGCAGTTTCAGGGTGTGCGAGTGGCGGTCGAGCAGGTCAACCCGCTGGCGGGTGGGTGATACCTTGGACCTCAGCAGCCATACCGGGAATAGATCCTGCGCATCAGCTGGCTGGCCTGCACTCATGCAATGTCCTTGAGTCTCGGTTGAGAAAGTGCTCAACGATAGGGTGAAAGCGCGGGCAGCACAAGCCGAGGCCGGCAAGCCGTTGCCATGGCTGGACCGTACGCGGCTGGCAACTGGCTTTTCGGACAGGTGAAAGCCGGGTTTGGTGAGTTTTGCGCTGTCCAAATAAACTCCACGACTGTCTGTTGCAGCGGTTGCGGTAGCTGACCTTGGGCTTTAACTTTCTGAAGCATGTCAACAAGCTATCAGCAGATTCGCCTGGATTCCATCGCCGCCGTACCGGATGAGCGCGTCGCCGACCACCTGCGGCCGGTAACCGTCACCGGGGTGCCCACCCCAGCCGAGGATGAGCTGCTGGTGCGCGTGCTGCTGTCACCCATCCATCCCTGCGACATACTCTGCGCCGCCGGCCTGGTGCCGAAACGCAAGGGTGCGCGGGACGGATCAGACAGCACGGAATTCCTGCCCGGCATCGAAGCGGTCGCAGTGGTCGAGGCAGCAGGCTCGAAGCTGCAGGCTGAATTCACGCCCGGCCAGCGCGTGTTTGTCTGCTGCTGGGCGCCCTGGGGTACCTGGAATGAAGCCCATGGCGTTTGGGCCGAGTACCTGCTGGTCAGAAGGGACAACGTGATTCCGGTGCCGGATGGCGTCAGCGACAGTTCAGCCGCCATGTTCCTGGTGGTGCCGGTAACGGCCTACGTGATGATGATCGAAATGCTGGACCTGCAGGCCGGTGACTGGTTGATCCAGAATGCCAGCGGTTCGGCGGTCGGGCGCTGGGTGATCGCGCTGGCTGAGGAATTGGGCATCCACACCATCAACCTGGTGCGGCGGAAGGAGCAGGTCGAGGAACTGAAGGCCGAGACCGGGGCGGAACACGTGTTGTGGTGTCCCAGCGATGGCAGCCGCAATGCGGAACTGCAGGCCGAGATGCTTGCCATCACCGGCGACGGAAATGTCAAAGGCGCGTTCGATGCCGTTGCCGATGGCCTGTCCGCCTCGCTGATGCTGAACGTGATGTCGCGCTACGGCACGCTGGTGATCTACGGCATCCTGGCCAACACCGGCGTGCAACTGGCGTTCGATTCCAGTGTTCGCGTGGTGCTGGAAGGCCTGAAGGTCACCGGCTTTTCGCTGCAGAACTGGTGGCTGCCGGATACGCCGGACGGGGTCAAGGAACGCGTGTACAACGCGGTGTGGAACCACATCCAGAACAACCCGGCGCTGAACCCCTTGGTGGAGTCGGTGTATGCGTTTGCGGATGTTGGCCAGGCCATCCGCTCCAGCCTGGAACCGAAAACCGGCAAGGTGCTGCTGTGCC
>CBFGWJ010000294.1:0-3822 GCA_965652335.1 uncultured Gammaproteobacteria bacterium
TGCCTGAAAGTGGCCTGAATTTCGGTAACGTGGACGCGGTCGCCCGCATTCAACTCGGGCCTGAGGGAGGGATAAGCCAGGCATTCTGGCAAGTGGGCGTTGCTGACCTGTTGCTGGTGCACCTGAACGGGCAATTGCCCAGCCATCCGCTGCTGCCCAGGCAAGGCCGCCTGAAAGCGGATATCTGGGGTAGCTGGGCACCAGGCCAGCCACTGGAGAACAACGGTTCGCTGGAGTTGACCAACACCTGGTTGAGCAACGGGCGCAACGACCTGATGCTGGACCGTGTTTCCGCCACTTTCGCATCGGGATTCTCCACTTCCGACGACTGGCGACTGGACCTGCACGATGCGCGGCTGGAGCAGGGCGAGAATCGTGCGCAGCTGCCGGGCCTGACCGCAGCCAGGGATGTGGCCAATGACGTTGGCCTGTGGCTGGGCGCAGACTACCTGCCCCTGTACCAGACGACACCGGTGGCACGGCAACTGCTTGAGGTGCTGGATTTGCCGCTGCCCGCCACATTGCCGCAGCAGGTGTCAGGCAGCCTTAGCGCCTTTGATCTGGTGCTGGGCGCCGGCGGGAATGTGCGCTGGCTTGGCGGCGAAATCCGCGACCTGGGGCTGCGGGACTGGCCAGGCCGGCCGGGGCTGGAAGGGTTGAATGGTCAGATCAGCCTGCAATCGGGATCAGGGAACCTGCGCCTGCATTCACCGACACTGGTTCTGGACTGGCCGGACATGTTTGCCTATCCGCTGCAATTCAGTTTGCCTGATTGCCGTGGGGAACTGCAGTTGGGCCAGGCCTGGCAGGTGATGTTGCGTTCCTGTCATGTGTTCAACAACGATGCCTCGGTTCAGGGGGACGCGATCATTGCCGCCAGCCCGGGACGTCCGGCGGTCGACCTCAATGTGGATATCCTCAGGTTGAATGCCGCTCGGCTCGATCCGTACTGGCCGCAGGGCATCATGCCCGCAGCCGTAACACGCTGGTTGCGGGCCAATCTGCACCATGGCGAGGTCAGCAGCGGCCGGCTGCAGATATTCGGTGACATGGACGACTGGCCTTTCAGGCATGGCGAAGGACGCTTTGAAGCCAGGGCACGAGTCGAAAACGCCGAGCTGAGCTTCGCGCCTGGCTGGCCGGCCTTGCGCCAGGTGAACGCCACAGCTGAATTCATCGGCGCTGGCATGCGCGTTGAAGGGCAAGCGGCTGATTTTGCCGGAGTGCCGGTTGAACAGGCAGTTGCCCGAATCGAACGATTTGGCGCGCCGCTGCTGCAGGTGGACTTCAGCGGTGGCGCGCAGGCCGGCAAGGTGTTGGCAATGCTGCAGCAGACACCTGTACTGGCGGCAGGTGAATTCGACCTCAGCCGCTTCAGCATGGGTGGATCGGTGCAGGCGAAAGGCCGCCTGGAGATCCCGTTTGGAAAAGCGCCCGGCAAATTGCGGCTGGATGGAACGGCCCGGGTTAGCAAGGGCAGCTTTGTTGACCAGGACTCCGGTGTGCGGCTGGACGGAATTGCGGGCCGCCTGGGCTTCGACCAACAGCGCCTGTGGAGCGAAAGTCTGGCTGCGGAATATAAGGGCAAGGCAGCCAAACTGGATTTGCAGGTGGGTGGCGATGAACGCTGGGGCCTGGTCGCCCGTCTGGATGGATTGTTTGCCGTTTCCGACCTGTTGCCGGAATATTTCCTGAATCAACCGGCATTTGTGCAGCAGTTCGGCGGCAGCAGCGACTGGCAGGCACGGATCACGGTGCCGCGTCGGAATGCTGCTGGCAATCAACCGGTCATGCTGGAACTGGAGTCTGACTTGCGAGGCACGCGAATTGGCCTGCCCGCACCGCTGGCCAAGAACCGCTTTGAACGCTGGCCGATTCGACTGCAGTACCCTTTGACCGGGGTCAGCCGGCTGCTGCACCTGGAGTTGAATGATGAGTTCAGGCTTGCAGCTGAACTCGACACCAGCGTGACGGCCGCTGACGCGCTCCCCCGGGTTGCCAGGGTGGCCGTTTTGCTGGGCCACGGCCAGCCGGTTTTGCCGGCCCCGGGCCGGCTGTCCGTGGAAGGTATGGCCGGCCGGATCGACCTGGACGGTTGGGTGGATATCGCCATCGACCATGCCGGCAGCAACGGCAACCTGGCAGGGCTGCAACTCGAAAAGCTGGCTGTTCAGGCGGACGAGATGATTTTCCTGGATCGGGCCTTCCGGCAGACCGGCTTGGCGGTGGCCCTTGGCGACACCACCCTCAGGGCCGATTTCGCCGGCGCAGATATTTCCGGCCACATGCAGTTCACCACCGGCGCAACGGGCCGCAACAGCCTGAATGCCGAGTTTGAGCGGCTGGCGCTGGGCAAGCCTTTGAGCAGCGGCATGGACACGGAAACCAACCCGGCCGATCTGCCGGAGTTGCACCTGTATGCCCGGTCATTCCGTTATGCCGGGCTGGAGATGGGTGAAACGCGAGTGGAAGCCTACCCTACCGCCAATGGATTTCATTTCGAGAAAGTGGAAGCGGATTCAAAAGACCTGTCGGTTCGGGCCAGTGGAGACTGGTCGCTTCTCGAGCAGGGCCAGCGATCTGAATTCGACATCATGATGACCGCCGAATCGCTGGGCGAGCTGCTGCAATCCCTGGACATCAGTTCTTCCCTGGTGGGTGGCCAGACCGTGCTCGAGTTTGACGCCTGGTGGCCAGGTTCACCGGCCGCTTTTGCCCTCGCCCGACTCAACGGCGAAATCGAATTCAGTGTCACGCGCGGGCAGATCACCAATGCCAGTACCGGTACGGGAAAAGTGCTGGGCCTGCTGAGCATTCAGTCCCTGCCGCGCCGACTGGCGCTGGATTTTCGCGATGTCTTTGATTCGGGATTCAGTTTCGAGACGGCCAGTGGCACGTTTCAAATGGAAAATGGCACGGCGTCCACCAATGACGTCAAGCTGACGTCCTCTGCCGCCAATATCGAACTGAGCGGCAGCACCAACCTTGTAAAGCAGCAGTACGACCAGCAGATGACAGTGATGCCCGGTGTAGGCAATACGCTGCCGGTGATCGGCGCGATCGCCGCCGGGCCCGGTGGTGCGGCTGCCGGCCTGGCACTTCAGGGCCTGTTGCATGAGCAATTGGGCAAGGCAACGCAGGTACAATACACCATCACGGGTAACTGGGATGAGCCGGTTATCGAACCGATTCTGAAAACGGGTGACAGAGATACCGCGCCGCAAGGGGACCAAGACTCCGGCTGAAGGCCTGGTATCCGGGAACAAGCAATGAACGAACTGATATCCATAGCGGAACAGCAACTGCTGCAGCCTGGAGGGCTGGACCAGTCCTCCTTGCAGCGCGTGTTGTCTGACCTGATGGGCCCGGCGGTCGATTCGGGTGATCTTTACTTCCAGGCGGTTACGCACGAGTCATGGACGCTGGAAGACGGGTTGGTGCGCAGCGGCTCCCACGCCGTGGAAAAGGGTGTCGGCATCCGCGCCATCAGCGGCGACAAGACCGGTTTTGCCTATGCGGATGAAATCATCCTGCCGTCGCTGCTGGAGGCTTCGCGGGCGGCCAGGGCCATTGCATCCCACGGTGACTCAGGCCGGGTCCAGGCCTGGAACAACCAGACGGTGAAGCCGCTATACACTTCCGCCGACCCCATGGCGGTGATGGAGGCGGCGGAAAAAGTCGACCTGTTGCGGCAGATTGATGCCTATACCCGCTCGCGTGACCCGCGCATCAACCAGGTGATCGTCAGCCTGGCTGCCACGCACGAAACCATCCTGGTGGCCAATACCGATGGCACTCTGGCGGCCGATGTGCGGCCCCTGG
>CBFGWJ010000295.1:0-3814 GCA_965652335.1 uncultured Gammaproteobacteria bacterium
GTTCAGGTGAGGAATTCCTGTCCGCGCTGATCGTCGGCGCCGAAGTGGCAGTCCGGATGAATCTCAACGAATCCGCTTATGATGGTTTTGATCCTACCGGTATTTGCGTGCCTTTTGGTGCAACGGCGGTTGCCTGCCGGCTGCTGAAGCTTGATCGGGCACAAACCTGGAATGCCTTCGGGCTGGTATTCAACAGCTGCGGTGGCAGCTTCCAGGGGCACATCGATGGATCACTGGGTGTTCGAATCAACCAGGGGCGCTCCGCGCACGAGGCAGTGATCAGCACGCGACTGGCGAGAACCGGCATCACCGGGCCGAAGAACTTCCTCACCGGAATCTATGGCTACCTGCACGTATTTGGCAAAGGCCAGTTCACCGGCTCGGATGTGGTTGACGGCCTCGGCACCAGTTATCGCATGCAGGATATCGCCTACAAGAAGTATCCCTGCTGCTCGCTGGCTTCCGGCCCTACCGACCTTACCATCAACATGCTCAATGCCTATGAACTGGATCCCGCCGACATCCAGTCGGTGCAGGTCAGCCTGTCGCCCTACGGCTTCCGGTTGATAGGCCATGAATTCAAGATTGGTGACAACCCGACGGTTGACGGCCAGTTCAGCGCCCAGTATTGCGTCGCCAACGTGCTGTTGCGCGGCCGTTCCAAGCTGCGTCATTTCACCGCGGCCGAAGTGCGTGACCCGGAAATCAGGCGATTCATCTCGAAGGTGACCGTGGTATCCGATCCATCCCTGATCCGTCGCGGTCATACGGCAGTCGACATGCAGGTCACCATGTCGAACGGACAGGTCTACAAAGGCGGTATTGATGTCGCACCCGGCTTTCCGGGCAACCCGCTAACGGAATCCGATCACAAGCAACGGTTCCTGGATTGCATTGATTTCGCTTCGGACTGGTTCATGGTGAGCCGGGCGGGGGAGATCATTTCCTATATTGAAGGAATTGAACGCGAGCCGGATGTTCGCAGCCTGATCGGCCTTCTCAACAGGTCCAACGCACTGGATGCTTCATTGGCAAGCAAAAGGCACCACTGAATGAGCCAGGTCACGCAGTTCGTGCTTGCCCTGATGCCGGTGCTGGCCGTATTCGGCTTTCTCGTGGTGTTCCGCTGGCCAGCCAAATTTGCCATGCCTTTGGCTTATTTTGTAACCGTGGCGATTGCCCTGTTCCTGTGGGGCACCGGATTCAACGTGGTTGCCGCCGCTTCCATCAACGGCATTGTGACGGTGCTGAACATCCTGTTCATCATTTTCGGTGCGCTGTTGCTGTTGTACACACTCCGCGAGAGCGGCGCCATCCAGACCCTGCGCCGGGCGTTTGTGGCCATTTCGCCCGACCGCCGCATCCAGGCCATCATCATTGCCTGGTTGTTCGGGGCGCTGATCGAAGGCTCGGCAGGTTTCGGCACGCCGGCCGCGGTGGCCGCACCCTTGCTGGTGGCCATCGGTTTTCCGGCCATGGCGGCTGTGCTGAGCACACTGATCATCCAGTCCACCTGTGTATCCTTCGGGGCAGCCGGTACGCCGATACTGGTGGGTGTATTCACTGGCCTGTCAAACCAGCCGCTGGTGGATGCCAATATCGGCAGCCTCACGTTTTACGAGTACCTGCTGCAGATCGCTGCCTGGGTCGGCCTGGTGCACTCAATCGTCGGCGTGTTGATTCCGCTGATCATGCTGGGCATGTTGACGCGGTTTTTCGGCGCTTCGCGTTCTTTCCGCGAAGGCCTCAAGGCCTGGAAGTTCGCGCTGTTTGCCGGGCTCGCTTTCACGGTTCCTTACCTGCTGTCGGCGTATTTCCTGGGGCCTGAATTTCCGTCCCTGGTGGGAAGCCTGGTCGGGCTGCTGGTGGTGGTGCCGGCGGCGCGAAAGGGGTTCCTGGTGCCGGAACAGGTATTTGATTTCGAGCCCCGTGAGCAGTGGGAACCGGGCTGGGCCAGCCACTTGCAGGATGAACCGGAGCCGGTGCGCAATGGGGCGGACATCAGCATCCTGCACGCGCTGATCCCCTATGCGGTGGTGGTTGCGCTGTTGATGATTACCCGTACGGTTGCGCCGGTAACGGATTTCCTGCGCTCGCCGGCGCTTACCTTTGCCTGGCAGGACATTTTCGGTACCGGCATCAGCGCAACTTCCAATCCGCTTTACCTGCCCGGCTTTATCCTGCTGCTGGTATCGCTGGTGACATATGCGCTGCACCGCATGTACCGGGAGCCGGGAGCCTATGCCACTGCCTGGAAACGTTCCGGCAAGACGGCTTTGTCCGCGGGAGCGGCCCTGATCTTCGCCGTGCCCATGGTGCAGGTGTTCATTCACTCCGGTAACACCTCGAGCTATGAGAGTATGCCGCTGGTGCTGGCACAGGGGGTTTCCACGCTTGCCGGCGGCTTCTGGCCATTGTTTGCACCCACCATTGGCGCCATGGGCGCTTTCATCGCCGGTTCCAACACGGTCAGCAACATGATGTTCGCGCTGTTCCAGTTCGCCACCGCGAAAAGCATCGGCCTGGATGCTGCCGGTGCAGCGATCGTGGTGGCCCTGCAGGCAGTCGGCGGAGCAGCCGGCAACATGATCTGCGTGCACAACGTGGTGGCAGCTTCGGCTACGGTTGGCCTGGTCGGGCGTGAAGGTGACCTGATCCGCAAAGCGCTGATACCCATGACCTACTACGTGTTGGCCGCGGGTTCGCTGGGCATGGCCATTGTCGTGGGAGGCAGCAACCCCTGGTACCTGGCCTGGCTGGCGGTTGTGGCTTGCTTTATCGGCTTCATGTATGCCAATTCGGGCCGCAAGCCCGCTGTTGGAACCCTGTCCGGCACTGCCGGCAACTGAAACCGGATGGCGCGGAAGTCAACTCCGGCAACGGGCCATGAGCAGTAATTCCGGGACTGTGCCACAGCCGGCGCTCGGACCGGCGAACTGGCTGGGTAAAGACCAGGCGAAGAGCAACGACTGGATCATTCACCTCGGCGCTGAACAGAAAGCTGAGCTGGAGCGGGCTGCGCACCAGGTACGGTCCAGCGGATTGAAGCTTGAACAGGCAGGAAGGAGCGATTTCCACCTGCCCAGCCTGGCGCCCCTGTTTCAGGAAATCGGGCGGGAACTGGCCAGCGGCCGCGGCTTTGTCCTGGTGCGCGGCCTTGCCACCACTGACTACTCCGTTGCGGAAATCGGCACGATCTTCTGGGGTATCGGCGCCAACCTGGGCACCGGCGTGGCGCAGAGCGCGGCCGGCGACCGGCTCGGTCACGTCATCGACCGCGGCAGCCGGGATCGCTACTACACCGCAGGTGGCGCCATCGAGTTCCACATGGACCCGGTCGATGTGGTTGGCCTGCTGTGCATTCGTGGCGCCCTGGAAGGCGGGCAAAGCCGGATTGCCAGCGCGGCGGCGATCCACAATGTCATATTGGCGGAACGCCCGGATTTGCTGCAGTGCCTTTATCAGGGATTTCATTGCAGCCGACGCGGCCATGGTGACTCGGTTACCGGGTGGCGCGTGCCGGTATATGCGAGAAGCCACCGGCAGCTCGAAAGTTATTTCCTGCCCATTACCATCCGGCAGGCCGTGGAGGAAGGCTTTCCTCTCACCGCGAGGGAGCAGGAAGCCATTGATTACCTGCAGGCTGTTGCAGCCCGCCCGGGAATTTACCTGGATATGGATTTCCGGGCCGGCGATATGCAGTTCCTCAACAACCGGGTGATTTTTCACGCCCGCACGGACTATCGGGATAACCCCGATCCGCAACTGAAACGTCACTTGCTCAGGCTCTGGTTGATGATGCCGGACTGGCCGG
>CBFGWJ010000296.1:0-3813 GCA_965652335.1 uncultured Gammaproteobacteria bacterium
AGCGCCGAGCAACGCAGAGGGGTGCGGTTTCAGCCGCAACCCGAAGGGCCGGGGCAGATTCCCCGGCCTGGTTTTCCGGAAGCGCCGACAGGGTTTTTCAACCGGCAAGCCGGCGTCCCCTTTGTGGCAACATGCGCGACAGTGTATTGTCACGCAGGTAGTAGTGATGAAACAGTGCCGCGGCGGCATGCAAGCCCACCAGGTAATAGCCTGTTGTTCCAACCAGTTTATGCGTTTCTTCAAACAGCTCTTCCCATCGCTCCCCCGTGCTCCAGATCGGCGGCAACGACAGGCCGAAAAACACAATCGACTTTCCCTCCGCGCTGAGCAACAGCCAACCCAGCAGGGGCTGGGCGATCATGAACAGGTACAAAGCCAGGTGCATGATTCCGGCCAACCGGCCTTGCCATGCCGGCACGGGTGGTTTGATTGCCGGAGTCGGTCCGGTCAGGCGGATGGCCAGCCGGATGAAAACCAGCAACAGTACACTCAGCCCCAGCATGGTGTGCCAGAGTTTCATGGCTTCACGCGGGTCACTGCCTTTGGGATAGATTTCCCGCAATTCGATCAGGGCATACACCGCAACGAGCAATAACAACATCAGCCAGTGCATCGCAATCGACAGCCGGCCGTAGCGATCCTCGGTATTTTTCCAGTTCATGTTTTTGCTCCATCAGTCACTGTGAATCGGCACAGTGTCCGGTGGCCGGACAGTGCCATTGAGCATCTGCCCGGCCAGGTTTCTTCCTGCTGGTTACTCTAACTCCACGCAGCGCGGATGGGTTAGGCGCATTTGCAGAAATATGCATCACACCTGACTCAGGTCATGAGTGGAAACTTCCGGCAGAGCTACCATTATTTTTGTAGGTGGCCAAAAAGCCATGGCCTGAAATCAACAATGGAGGAACAAAATGAGCCTGATACGTTATAACCCGATGCGTGAGTTCAGTCAGTTCTTCGAGGATTTTAATCAGCCTTTCTGGGGTGAGAAGGGTTTGTTGCCAATGACCAAAGCTGACTGGATACCTTCCGTGGACATCAACGAGTCGAAAGACGAATTCCTGATCAAGATGGAAATCCCCGAAGTCAAAAAGGAAGACCTGAAAATCCACGTGGACAAAGGCATGTTGACCATCAGCGGCGAGCGCAGGCAGGAAAAGGAAGACAAGAAGCAGCACCGGACGGAGCGCTACTACGGCTCCTTCACGCGCAGTTTCAGCCTGCCCGAAAATGTAACCGATGATGACATTTCAGCCGAGCAGAAGGACGGCATGCTTTACCTGCACCTGAAAAAGTCAAAGAAGAGCAAGGCCAAGTCACGCGAGATCAAGGTCTCCTGAGGGGAGGCCTTGCGGCAGCGCGGCCGTCCAGGGCCAGACAAAAGCCAGGACGGTCCCTGTATACACGGCAGCTGGGTTGTCGGCTGCCGCGCTTTTTTTTGCCTGCGGATCTTCCAGGCAGCCGGCAACTTTCGCAGGCTGGAATGAACGTTCAGAACTTCTTCGGCAACCTGGCCAGTTGCTCATCTATCGCCTTGAGCTCAGTTTCAGCCAGGCGATGTATTTCCTGTAACACTTCCAGGTTTTCAAGCTGCAATGCCTGCTCTTCGGCATCAGCATCAAGCCCACGCTGGAGGTCTGCACGAATGGCATCCAGACGATCAACCAGTTCCTTCCTGCGGGCCATCAATTCATCACGGGTTTTTTCCATGCCGTTGCAACTCCGGTGTGTGGCGCCGGGAGATTCCAGCGCCCTTTGCAGAAAGGATACCGCATCAGCCCTGCCACACGTTTGACGCTTGTCATTGACTTGCCGGGCGCAAGGCAGGTTTCTGCCCGCCAGGTGCGCAGCCGGGCCCCGGCCCAAACCCGTGACACTTCGCACCCGCCGGGTCAGGAATGGTCTTCCAAACCGGACCCCAGGTCGTCAAAATCACGGCGAACCTGCTCGATGCGCCTGCGGTACTCCTCGGCATCGCCGTAATCCAGGAACCGCGGGTAACGGCTGTGCATGTCTTTGAGCCGTAAGGCGTGTTTGATGGGGCACCAATACTGTTCTGTCCGGCCGGCGATCTCCTGCACGTAGGCAATCAGGCCGTTGACATACTCGCAATAAATGCAATTCAGCTTTTCGATGCCGTTCAGGTAGGCCAGCTTGCCACGGTCCATCACCACGTATTCTGATCGTTTTACCCTGGGGATGCCGTAAACCGGAAAGCAGATGAACTGGTAGGCCGTGGCCCACAAATCCAGCAACAACACGGGAACGGCACACGACCAGATTACCGGCCCGACCAGAATGCTGGGCCAGCGGGCGTCACGCAGGTAGTCACGGATCCGCTTGGCCAGTTTTCTGTGCTGTTCGGTTGCTTCAGCCGAGAAGTGGACTTTCTGCTGGTGAATCCGATAGCGGAATCGCTCCTCACGGGTGCGAATCTCGTCCAGCAATTCCGCTTCCAGTTGCTTCATTGAAAGCAGTATTTCGTCAACTCTGGAGTTCATGACATGATGCTCCTGGCTCGCGCGTCTGGCGCGGATGGCCCAGTATAGGCCGGGTGCTGTGCACAGCAGCTTGACTGAAGTCAGGAACCAGCCATGCGTAATACCGGACAATACCCGGAGTTGGATAGCGCAGTATCGGCATCCTGGCGGTTGGCAGAGTCGTAATGGACAATAAAACACACATCAACTTCTGGTATGTCGTGGTTGCCATGGCAGTGATCCTGGCCAGCCAGTCGTGGTTCGAACGATTGCAACGCATCGAAACCATCCCTTACAGCGAATTCCAGACCCTGCTAGCAGATGGAAAGCTGGCTGAAATCTCGATTTCGGCGACCAAAATCCGCGGCAAGCTCAAGGCCCCGGCAGCGGATGGCCATGCGTTCATCGAGACGGTCCGCATTGAACCCGAATTTGCCGAGGACCTGGCGAAATACCAGGTCCAGTTTTCGGGTGTGATCGAGAGCACCTGGCTGCCGCAACTGCTGTCCTGGATCGTACCTACAGCGCTGCTCGTCGGTATCTGGTTGTTCTTTATTCGAAGAGTGGCGGAAAAACAGGGCATGGGCGGCCTGATGTCCGTGGGCAAGAGCAAAGCCAAGGTTTACGTCGAAAAAGACACCAAAGTCACGTTCAAGGACGTGGCGGGCGTGGACGAAGCCAAGGAGGAGCTGGAAGAGATCGTGGCCTTCCTGAAAGACCCGGCCAGCTACGGGCGACTGGGCGCGCGGATACCGAGGGGTGTATTGCTGGTGGGGCCACCCGGAACCGGAAAAACCTTGCTGGCGCGGGCGGTAGCCGGGGAAGCGGGCGTGGCGTTCTACTCGATCAGCGGCTCGGAATTCGTGGAGATGTTCGTCGGTGTGGGTGCTGCGCGGGTACGCGACCTGTTTGACCAGGCCCGGCGCAGTGCGCCGTGCATCATTTTCATCGATGAACTGGATGCGCTCGGGCGGGCGCGGGGCGCAGGCCCCCTGCTCGGTGGACACGATGAGAAAGAGCAGACGCTCAACCAGCTGCTGAGCGAACTGGATGGTTTTGATCCGCAGCAGGGTATCGTCCTGCTGGCGGCGACCAACCGGCCGGAAATCCTGGACCCGGCGTTGTTACGGGCTGGTCGCTTTGACCGGCAGGTGCTGGTGGACCGGCCCGACAAACAGGGACGGCTGGATATCCTCAAGGTTCACATCAGGAAGGTTCAGCTGGATCCCGCGATGGCACTGGAGGAAGTTGCGGCTCTCACGCCGGGATTCACCGGTGCGGACCTGGCCAACCTCGTGAATGAAGCGGCCATCGTCGCTACAAGGCGCAATGC
>CBFGWJ010000297.1:0-3806 GCA_965652335.1 uncultured Gammaproteobacteria bacterium
GTGCCGGAATTTTCACCGATGTAGCGGTTCAGCTCATCGATGCGCTGGCGCAGGCCCTGGTAATAAGCCACGTCACGTTGCGGCGCGCCGGGCTCATTGCCGATGATGGAGGAACGTGAACCGGACTGCGTATTGTTGCCGCCCACGCTCTCGGCCTCGCTGCCGTTACCGGGATTGATGCCCCAGAACTTGGGCATCTGTGCGGCATAGACTTCCTCGCACCTCGTGCCCAGGCGCGAACCGGTGCATTCGTTCAGTTCGCGCTTGGTCTGCGTGATCATGTCGCTGGCCAGTTTGCGATTGCCCCATTTGCGCATGTAGTAGTCGAGCTTGCGCATGGCTTTGGGTTGCTGGTCCCGCGGCACCATTTTGGCCACGGTATCGCGATAGTCGACCAGCGGATCGGCCTTGTTCTGCGCCGCCAGGTAAGACCAGGCAAAGGCTTCGACAATATTGGCTTCATTGCCCTGGCCCTCGAGGTACATGTAGGAAACCCGGTACTGCGAGAAGGAGTCTCCCTGCTTCGCCAGTTGCAGGTAAAGCTTCAGGGCTTCGGAGTACCTGCCTTTGGCATACAGCTGGTCGGCCTGCTCCTGCTTGTTGACATACGCGGATTTCTTCGTGGCTTCGGCCGGTGAGGCTGAGACTACACAAATTGCCAGGACGGCAATCATCAAAAATGTACGCATGAGGCTGACCACTTTGCTCCGGTTGAAGCGGCAATTCTAGCCCGTGGCCCGCATCAAGGTGAAATATTTATTTGTGGAATGTCAGGAGTTTAAAAACCCAGCTGATTTTCGTACACGGCCGTTCGTAGTGCAGTTCATTTGGAAAACCAGCCGCGGGCAGTATGCCCACGGCCGGATTTCTGGCCAGGCCTTAGCGCAGGTCAAAACGATCGGCGTTCATCACCTTGGTCCAGGCCGCGGCGAAGTCCTGCACGAACTTCTCCTTGGCATCGTCGGACGCATAGACTTCCGCCACCGCCCGCAGCTCGGAGTTGGAGCCGAACACCAGGTCCACCGGCGTGGCGGTCCACACCACCTTGCCGCTGGCGCGATCCTTGCCTTCGTAAACACCTTCCTCGCTGCCGGATTTCGACCACTGGTAAGACATATCCAGCAGGTTCACGAAGAATGCATTGTTCAGCTGGCCTGGTGTGCTGGTCAGAACGCCATGCGCTGATCCGCCGCTGTTGGCATTCAGTGCACGCATGCCTCCCACCAGAACCGTCATTTCCGGCACGGTCAGCCCGAGCAGGCTGGCCTTGTCCACCAGAGCCTCTGCCGGTGAGGTCATGGCGTCGGCCGAATAGTAGTTGCGGAAACCATCAGCCATGGGCTCGAGCACTGCAAACGACTCGACGTCGGTCTGTTCCTGGGTGGCGTCGCCGCGGCCGGGTGAGAAGCTCACCGGGATTTCATAGCCGGCTTGTTCAGCAGCATTGGCCACGGCAGCAGTTCCGCCCAGGACGATCAGGTCAGCCAGGGAAACCTGCTTGCCGCCCTGGTGGGCCTTGTTGAACCTGGCCTGAATGCCTTCCAGCGTTTTCAGCACTTTGGCCAGTTCCGCCGGGTTGTTGGCGGCCCAGTCCTTCTGCGGTGCCAGGCGCACGCGGGCGCCGTTGGCGCCACCGCGCATGTCGGTATCGCGGTAGGAGCTTGCAGAGGCCCAGGCGGCCCTTACCAGTTCAGCATTGCTGAGGCCGGAGTTCAGGATTTCGCCTTTGAGATTGTGGATGTCGGTCTCGTCGATCAGGGGATGGTCAACCGCCGGAACCGGGTCCTGCCAGATCAGCGCTTCGGCCGGGACTTCATCACCGATATAGCGGGCCCGCGGACCCATGTCACGATGGGTCAGCTTGAACCAGGCCTTGGCAAAGGCCAGCTCGAATGCAGCCGGGTCTTTCATGAATCTTTCGGAGATTTCACGATAGGCCGGGTCTTCCTTCAAAGCCAGGTCGGTGGTGAACATGATCGGCGCATGGCGCTTGTCTTTCAGGTGCGCATCGGGAACCAGTGTCGATGCGGCGCCATCGGCCGGAATCCACTGCGTAGCGCCTGCGGGACTCTTGGTCTTGACCCAGTCGTAGGTAAACAGGTTGACCAGGTAAGCCATGGACCATGCAGTTGGGGTGCCGGTCCAGGCGCCTTCCAGGCCGCTGGTGATGGAGTCCTCGGCATTGCCTTTGCCGCATTTGCTGGTCCAGCCCAAACCCTGCTCCTCGATACCGGCTGCGGCAGGTTCCGGACCGGTGCAATCGGCCGGGGACTTGGCGCCATGGGCTTTACCAAAGGTATGGCCACCGGCGATGAGGGCGACGGTTTCCTCGTCATTCATGGCCATGCGGCCGAACGTGTCGCGAATGTCCTTGGCGGCCAGCAATGGATCCGGGTTGCCATTCGGGCCCTCCGGGTTCACATAGATCAGGCCCATCTGCACGGCAGCCAGTGGGTTCTCCAGCTTGCGGTCACCGCTGTAGCGTTCATCCGCCAGCCACACGGACTCCGGGCCCCAGTACACCAGGTCGGGCTCCCAGTCATCAGTGCGGCCACCGGCAAAACCATAGGTCTTGAAGCCCATGGATTCCAGCGCGACATTGCCGGTAAGAATCATCAGGTCGGCCCAGGACACGCTGCGTCCGTATTTCTGCTTGATGGGCCACAACAGGCGGCGGGCCTTGTCGAGGTTGGCGTTGTCGGGCCAGCTGTTCAGTGGTTCCAGGCGCTGCTGCCCGCCACCCGCGCCACCGCGGCCATCCGCCACGCGATAGGTGCCTGCGCTGTGCCAGGCCATGCGGATGAAGAAGGGGCCGTAGTGGCCATAGTCCGCCGGCCACCAGTCCTGGGAGTCGGTCATGACGGCTTCGATGTCCTTCTTCAGGGCATCCAGGTCAACCGTGGCGAACTCTTCGGCGTAATCGAAATCGGCGCCGTAAGGATTCGACTCGGCGGAATGCTGGCGCAATGGCGTGAGATCGAGTTGATCCGGCCACCAGTGCTTGTTGGACATCGGCCCTTCCGCAGCGAAGGTATTGCCCGCCGCGAAAGAGGAGATGAGCGTTGTTGCCAACAGAGTCGGCAACAACCTGAATTTGCTTTGGTTCAAAGACTGCATGGTTGTACTCCTCGTGGTTGGTACAAGAGTGTTACGTACACGGAGTAAAGCGGATCAGGCGGGGAAAATCGAATTGAAAAATATCATTGTCTTGATTGACATCATGAATAGTGCTGAAAAAAGGCATAAACAAATGAAATTGGATGGGGCCCGAACACGATGCGCAAGCTGATTGACGCTCATGGCCAGGGATAGCAGTATCAGGTTTCAGAACCCGAGCAGGAGAATGCAATGCCCCCCGCGGAACTCGCCGTTGAATTTGCCGTTGACGGGCATATCGCCGTCATCCGGCTGAATCGCCCGCAGGCCCGGAACGCCATGAGCCCCGAGGTGATGGTGAGGCTGCACGATGCCTGGCACGAGGTTGCCACCAACGATTCGATACGCGTTGCGATCCTGACCGGCACCGGGGACCAGGCCTTTTGCGCCGGCGCCGACCTGGCATTGACGGCGCCTCTGATGACCGGCGGCAGGCAGCCGGAGAACGAGTGGGACAAGCGCTTCCTGCAACTGATGGCCGCGCCGGAAGGGATGTACCTGTTCAAGCGCGACGTCGGCAAGCCGGTGATTGCCGCGATCAATGGCCATGCCATTGCCGGCGGGTTGGAGCTGGTGATGGGCACCGACATCCGGTTCGCCGTGCCACAGGCGAAATTCGGCTTGCAGGAAGTGAAATGGGGCCTGTTTCC
>CBFGWJ010000298.1:0-3803 GCA_965652335.1 uncultured Gammaproteobacteria bacterium
GGTTACGATGATTCGCTGCTGGCCGAGCAGCGGCATCCCACCCGTGATGACCTGGATGCCGTTTCAACCGAACATCCCATTCTGCTGCTGCACACCTCAGGCCACCTGGCTGCGGCCAATTCTCCGGCGCTGGCGCTGGCGGGCATCAATGCCGAATCGGAAAACCCGCCCGGAGGCGTGATCCGCCGTCGGGCTGGTTCCGGTGAAGCTGCCACCGAGCCCAACGGCGTGCTGGAAGAAGCAGCGATGTGGACGGTATACATGGCTTTGCCCAAGCCCTCACTGGCGGAATCCCTGCAGCAACTCGTGGCGGTGCAGGACTACTACGCCAGCCATGGCATCACCACCGTGCAGGAAGGGGGCGCCACTCCGGCGGACCTGGAAGTATTCAGGGCGGCCGCGGCGCAGGGCAAACTGGTGCTCGACCTGGTGGCCTACCCCGTGTGGCAGGCCGACAAGGCGGAAATGCCGAAGCTCGGCACGGTGGGTGAGTACAAGGGCCGCTTCAGGGTCGGCGGCATCAAGCTGGTGCTGGATGGTTCACCGCAGGGCAAGACGGCTTACCTCGGCCAGCCGTATTTCGTAACCCCGCCGGGACAGGGCCATGACTACCACGGTTATCCCGCCTACCCGCAGGAAACCGCGAACCAGGCGGTGCATGATGTCCTGGCGGCGGGCATTCCGCTGCTGGCCCATGCCAACGGTGATGCAGCTGCGGAAATGTTGATCGACGCAGTTGCGAGCGCGACGGAGCAATTGTCATTGACCGATACGCGCGTGGTGATGATCCATGCCCAGACAGTGCGCGACGACCAGCTCGACCGCATGGCGAACCTGGGCATGACCCCCTCGTTTTTCTCCGCCCATACCTATTTCTGGGGCGACTGGCATCGTGAATCCGTGCTCGGCCCGGTGCGCGCCGACCGGATCAGCCCGACCCGCTCGGCGCTGGATCGGGGCATTCCGTTCACCGTGCACAACGATGCGCCGGTCACTCCGCCCGACCCCATCGGCATGCTGTGGAGCACGGTAAATCGCCGTACGCGCAGCAATGATATCCTTGGGCCCGCCCAGCGCGTTCCGGTTCGTGAGGCGATCAAGGCCCTGACCATCAATGGTGCTTACCAGTACTTTGAAGAGGACAGCAAGGGATCCATTACACCGGGCAAGTTGGCTGACCTGGTTGTGCTGTCAGCCAACCCGCTGGAAATCGACCCGGAAATGCTTCGCGATATCAAGGTGCGGGCCACCTGGTCGCATGGCGTGAGAGTGTACGCGGCCGAGCCGTAAGACAGTCAACCCGGATAGTCCGGCAACCGCCGGGAAAGTCATTCAAATCCATCGGCGAAAACGGCCGGGTCGGGCAACACGGTGCGTACGCATTCCCAGGTTTCCGCAATCCTCGGCCCGGTGTCGATCACTTCAAAGTCGGTGATGTCCACATCGGTGGCGTTGTCGGTCTGGTCAAACACCCGGGAGCCAATACCCAGGTCGGCCCACTTCGTGGTGGTGTAGCGGTCACTTTCGGCCGTCAGGGTGATGTTGCCGCCATCCGCCAGCACGATGCCAAAGCGCTTGAATGTATTGAGTATCACCCGCGCGGCGGGATTGTAGTTGTCCAGCGGAAAGTCGGCGCGCAAACGCAGGCGCGAGCCATATGGGATGGAGGACGTGGGACCGCTGGGGCTGCCCGCGTGCGAGGCGGGGCGCACGTACAGGCGTCCGCCCACGCCGCCGAGGGTGGCATCGTTGGCCATGCGATCGTTGCGGATGATGAAGCGGATGGCATGGCCGATATCGCCGTTGCCGCTGCTGTCTCTCGCCAGCGAAGCGGCGATTTCATCGGCATTGAACAGCAGCGGGGCGATCGGGAAGCCGGCGGCATCGGCGCTGGTGCAGTGTTCACCTCGGCCTTGGGGTGGATAAACCGCGTCCAGCTGCCAGATGGCCAGGCATTGCGCCTGCAAACCATCTCCACCATCGGCGGTGGTGCGATAAGCCTCATACAGCGTATCGCCCTGTACGACCAGCAGGTGACAGTCTTCATTTTCGTTGTCGCAGGTGAGATCGTCCTGGCCTTCGATGGCGGAATCCAGTGGCACCGGCATTGGGGTGCCGGGTGCCTCGCAGTCGGGCGAGTAGTAGCCATCGTCATGCGGGGTGATGGCACGCAGGGGGCTGTCGGGCGGTGCATGTACCAGGTGAAAGCTGAAGTCGATCTGCATGCGGCGCGCGCCGATGCCGCCGAAACCGCCAAGCGCATCCAGGCTGGCGATCATGCCGGCGGACTGCGAATGCAAGCTGGCCTGGCTGATATCCTGGTTCCACACGGCGGCCGCCGGAAAACGCGGCAGCGGTTCCGCAAGCGCCACGGCAGGGCCGAAACTGCACAGCCCGGACAGCCCAATCAAAAATACTGTTATAATTCCTGGCGCAATCCCTGCGCATTTCATGTCCGTGTGCTCCTTGCACGATGCGACTGCGGTTAGAATACCGCCAATACCCAAAGGAATTAACTCTAGTGATGGAGCATCTGGCACAAATCATCCTGCTGCTTGCCGTTGCCGTGGCAGTGGTGGTGATTTTTCAACGACTGCACGTACCCACCAGCCTGGGTTACCTGCTGGTGGGCGTGATCGTGGGCCCGCATACCGTCGGTCCCAACTTCAGGATCGAGGGCTTTGGCGCGCTGGCCGAATTTGGCGTGGTATTCCTGCTGTTCACCATCGGGCTCAACTATTCATTACCCCAACTGCACGCCCTGCGCCACCAGGTGCTGGGTTTGGGCACGGCGCAGGTGGTGTTGTGCACCCTGGTGGTGGGCTTGCTGGCCTGGATGGCCGGCCTGTCGCCCGCGGCTGCTTTTGTCATCGGCGCCGTTTTTGCCCAGTCTTCTTCAACGCTCATCGGCAGCCAGTTGGCCGAACAAGGTGAGGTCAACAGTCCGCATGGCCGGTTGGGGCTGGCCATGTCGGTGTTCCAGGACGTAACCGCGGTTCCATTCCTGGTGGTGATCCCGGTGCTGGGGATGGCGGTGAGTGCCGGAGCCCTGGCCGGCGCACTGGGCTGGGCCATCGCCAAGGCCATTGTGGCGTTTGCCCTGGTATTTTTCGCCGGGCGGTGGTTGCTGCGCCCGTTGTTTCATTTCGTGGCCAAGAAGCGCTCGCCGGAAGTGTTTACGCTGGCTGTCCTGCTGGTGGCTTTGCTGGCCGCATGGTCAACCAACCTGCTGGGCCTGTCCCTGGCATTCGGCGCATTCCTGGCCGGCATGATGCTGGGTGAAACCGAGTTCCGCCACCAGGTGGAATCCAGCATGCGGCCCTTCCGCGACGTATTGCTGGGCATGTTTTTCGTGGGTATCGGCATGCTGTTCGACCCCACGTCGATTCCGGCGATCTGGCAATGGAGCGTGCTGGGCGCCCTGGTGATCCTGGTCAGCAAGGTCCTCATCGTGGCGGCGGTGGTCCGCCGCAGCGGGATGGATACAGACACCTCCTGGAGTACCGGGTTGATTCTGTCCGTAGGTGGGGAATTCGGCCTGGCCCTGCTTTCCATCGCCCTCGGCACCGCGGTGATTGACGAGCGGCTGGGGCAGATCGCGCTGACCTCCGTGTTACTGTCGATGGTGATTGGCGCCTTCCTGATACGGTTCAACCAGGCCATTGCCCATCGGCTGTCAGGCCGCCGGGGCGAAAAAGCCGGAGAGCAGGCGGACCTGCAGCAGGACAGCACGGCCACCCGGGTTCTGATCGGCGGCTACGGCCGCATGGGCCATACCATTGCCGTGTTGCTGGAAACCAGTG
>CBFGWJ010000299.1:0-3800 GCA_965652335.1 uncultured Gammaproteobacteria bacterium
ATCACTTCCGCGCCCTGCGCCTGGATCAGCCGGCGCATGATGTTGATGGCGGCGTCGTGGCCGTCGAACAGGGAAGCGGCGGTGACGAAACGCAACGGCGATGCTGGCTGCGTCTGGGCCTCGGTGGCGCCGGTGAGGTGGTCTATGGCTCTGCTCATTTAATTCAATCCTATGTACCGTCGGGCCTGTGTACGGTCAGGCGTTGTGTCGCGGCTTGCGCCGCTCATACATCTACAAGCTTTGTGTCGCGGCTGACGCCGCTCCTACAGCTGCGCCCCCAACGCGGGACTCGCCTGTTGAAATCCAGCCAGTCATTTTAGCGTGAACCCGCTGCCGAGGGGAAAACCAGTGCGGCTTCAACCTGCATAAATGCAGGTGTACGGCTCCGTATCCTGCATGTGGGATATGCAAGTCGCGCCCGGCACAACAGGGCATCGTGAAACCAGCGTCCGCCAATCCGGGTCCCGCTATCGTTCAGTCTTCGTTTCTTAATGACGTAAAACGGGTCTCGGGCATCAGTGATCCCTTCCTGGCAAGCTGGCATTGCCAGGGCGCCACGGCCAGTCGTACCACCCAGGATTGCTGGTGGTGCGCGTTTATCAATCCTTAATCATAAATTTAGCCTGCCTTCATGTGTATTTCAGGAGTGATTTAGCCCGAAGGTCTAGTCTCATTGAAGTCTGGCAACAATCGGGATCCGGCCAGGATCAGGCCAGGATCAGGACTGGGTTATGGACATCAAACGCTGTTTACCCGCCATCATCATCTGCCTGCTGCTGCCGGCGTTCCCGGGCACCTTGCTGGCCCAGTACGGCTACGATCCGGAGCCGGAAATCCAGCTGTTCAGCGTCAAGGTGCTCAACAACACCTCGGCCTTGCAGGCCAATATGCAGGCCAGTGTGCAGACCGGGGCGCAGCCTCGAAACAAGGACTCATCCAAGCCGCAGGCTTATGCACAGGGCGACACCATCGATGTCGAAGCGGAAATCCGCAACACCGGCGGCGCGCCTTCCGGGGCTTTCAGCATCACCTACTACGCATCCTCCGACAATGTCATCAACAGCTCTGACACGGCCCTTGGCACCTTTCCGGTTGCGGATCTCGGGCCCACTGCAACCCGCACTGTCCAGCATTCGGCGCAGGTGCCCGGTTCGCTGGCTGCCGGCCAGTATTTCATTGGCGCCATCGTGGCCTATTCGGACGGAAACGGGGGCAACAATACCGCCGCCGACCCCGTCGCCGTGACCATTGCCGGCGCGTTCTCCATCAACTCCGGCCTGAATGATGTCTGGGCCACTCCGGGGAAGAATGGCCAGGGAATCCTGATTGCCGTTTTCGAGGAAGCGGGAGTTTTCTTCTCAGCCTGGTTTACCTACGACAGCACACGCCCGCCGGACAACGCCACGGCGGTATTGGGCAAAGCTGACCAGCGCTGGGTCACCATGCAGGGCGAATTTGAAGGCGATACCGCCGAATTGGTGGTGTACGAATCCACTGGCGGCATGTTTGATATGGCCAGCCCGGCACCCGGCAACCCGATTGCCATCGGCTCGGCGAAGATTGTTTTCCAGGACTGCGGATCGGCCACGCTCAGCTACGAAATTCCTGATCTGGAACTGGAGAATACCGAACCGCTGGTGCGCATCGTAGGCGACAACATTCCACTGTGCCAGGAAATCAACAACGCACTGCAACGCTGACTGCGAGCCGGGGTTTATGAATCGATTATCCAGTCTTAATCAAAATTTTAATTTGCATTCATGTTTATTTCAGGGCTGATTTAGCCCGAAGGTCTAGTCTGTTTAATGTCTGGCCAGGACGAGGAAAGAAAGATGTACACGAGGCATTTAACCCCGGTATTTTTGACATTGTTCCTGCTGTTGGGTGGGTCGCCCGCAGTGTTGGCGCAGACCACCCACACCGTCACAGTGGGCGACAATTTCTTCTCACCCAGCAACCTCACCATCCAGCAGGGTGACACGGTTCGCTGGGTGAATGCCGCAGGTGGCATGCAGCACAACGTCACTTCCAACAATGGCGCGTTCGCGCCATCCCCAACCGCTTCCAGCTTCACCTTTGAAGTCACCTTCAACCAGCCGGGCACGTTCAATTATCACTGCACGATTCACGCGGGGCAGATGACAGGCACCATCACCGT
This sequence comes from uncultured Gammaproteobacteria bacterium, assembly GCA_965652335.1. Lineage (GTDB taxonomy): Bacteria > Pseudomonadota > Gammaproteobacteria > Xanthomonadales > SZUA-36 > JAWXBM01. Next base: position 2,159 of record CBFGWJ010000299.1, read on the forward strand.
GCAGGCTACCAACACACCCGCGGCGGAAATTGAGCTGCTGAGCGTCAGTGTGCTGAACGATGGTTCCGTGCAGCAGGGCAGCCTGCAGGTCTCGGGTGGCGATAGCGGTGGCGGCGCGTCAAAACCGCAGGCCTTTGCCGCTGGTGATGAAATCGATATCGAAGCGGCGATGACCAACAACGGCGATGCCGCTTCAGGCGCTTTCAGCATCACCTACTACGCATCCACCAATACCGTCATCAACGCCTCGGATACTGAACTCGGCACGTTTCCGGTTTCCTCCATCGCCGCGGGCGCCAACCGCACGCAGACGGACTCCGTCGCCGTGCCTGATTCATTGCCGGCAGGGCAATACTTTATCGGCGCCATCGCCGGCATCCAGGACGGAACGCCCGGCAACAACACCGCAGTCGATGAGTCGGCCATCACGGTTGCCGCCACGTTCCTGATCAATCCGGGGCTGAACGACGTCTGGGCCACGCCGGGCAAGAACGGCCAGGGCATCCTGTTCGCGGTATTTCCCGACGCCGGAGTGTTTTTCTCGGCCTGGTTCACTTATGACAGCACGCGGCCGCCCAATGACGCGGTGGCCGAACTGGGCCAGCCCGACCAACGCTGGCTGACCATGCAGGGTGAATTTAGCGGCAGCACGGCCGACCTGGTGGTTTATTACTCCACCGGCGGCGTGTTTGATATGGCCAATCCGCCGCCCGGCGACCCGGTCTCGATTGGCACCGCGACCATCGTCTTCCATGATTGTGGCAATGCCACGCTGAGTTATTCCATTCCCGGCCTTGGGCTGGAGAACACCGAACCGCTGGTGCGCATCGTTGGCGACAATATTCCGCTGTGCGAGGAAATCAACAACGCGCTGCAACCGTGATGTTGATATCCCGCAGGGGCGAGCGCAAGGACTGATGGCCGGGCCGAGCCAGGGAACGGCAATGGCCGGGGCCATCAGTCCAGGGCGGGTATGAAGCGCATGACAACGAACCTGTTTTCGGCACACTCGCTGCGAGTCCTGCTGGCCGCGCAGCTGCTGCTCGCCGCTCCTTCGCTGGCGGCGTTTGAACTGGGTGACGTCGCGCCCGGCTTCTCCCTGCCGCTGCTGGACCGCGACGCTTCCGCTGCGCTTGCCGATTACCACGGCCAGTGGGTGTACGTGGATTTCTGGGCGTCATGGTGCGGGCCGTGCCGGCAGTCGCTGCCGCTGTATGAAGCCATGTACACCGAGCTGGCCGCGCATGACCTGCACATCCTGGCCATCAACCTGGACGAGAACCGCGAGGACGCCACCGGCTTCCTGGCCAAGCACCCGGTGAGCTACACCGTGCTGTGGGATCCCATGGGCAAAACTCCCGCCGAATGGAACGTCAAAGCCATGCCATCATCTTTCCTGCTCAACCCGGAGGGCCGGCTGATCGAGGCCTGGGCGGGTTTTGAGGAAACCCATATAGAGGAAATCCGCGATGCCCTGCTGCACCACCAGGCCCGCTGAACAGGCGCGGTGGCGATTGCCGCGTTCTACGCTGCTGGTGTTGGCCTGCGCCCTGGCACTGCCGGCCTGCGCTCCGCTGGAACCGGTGCAACCTTGGGAGCGCGGCCGCCTGGCGCAACCCGGCATGTCGCTGGAAGGCGACGC
>CBFGWJ010000300.1:0-3790 GCA_965652335.1 uncultured Gammaproteobacteria bacterium
GACTCCGCCAACAGGATTCGGGCTACATCGAGCGGCGCCCGGCGCTGTGCTTCCTTGACCAGGTTTTGTACTTTTTCGTCCTTGCCGGAACTGGTTCCTGCCTGGCTGTTCTGCATCGATTCCATCAGTGGGAGACTCCTGTACGGGTTAGCGCTAGATTACGGAAGGCGTCATGATAATTCCAATCCCCCGGAAAAAAAGCCGCGTCACCGCGCGCTCATTGCTGCCGCGGGACCAAGAAACTCCAGTGTCCTTTCTTCAAGGTAGCGGTAGAACGGATTCCAGCGCAGGCGCAACATCTGCGCCGCCGGAATCTCCAACACGCCGCGTTCGCCACGCAGCGCCAGCGTACCCAGCTCGATCCCTGGACTCTTTTCCTCAGGCTCTCCTCCGTACAACGGGTCTTGCGGCGGAAACGGCAATGCGACATGGGTCAGCGAATAAATATCGTTGGGCCAGTACAGGTCCAGTGGCTGCACTGCGGGTGTCGTTTGTCCAGGCAACCAGCTTCTCAATTCCAGCTGCCGGCTTTGTGTTTCCCGGTTGGACAGCAGCCGCAGCGTATAAGTGTGCTGCGGATCCTGCGTCAACACTGCCACCAGGTCCTGCGAGCTCCAGCGCAGCAATTCCTGTATGCCTGAGTTGTAGTTGATATCAAACAGCACCAGTTCATGACCGCCTTCAGGCAGCCGGTTGAACAACTGCCCCACCAGCGCGTTCACATCCACGGTTGCATCCACCACTGATGAAAACGCCAGCATGGGAGCGACCTGCTGCAGTTTGCCCAACTCGCCCGCCCGGGTGATTTTCTGCTGGATGACATGAGTGATTTCGTAGGACAGATTGCCGGCGTTGACGGCGAAGGAGCCATACTTGAACGGGTCATATTCCGGGGAAAGTTCATTCCAGGCCAGCTTCTCCAGGCCCAGCAAACGGCCCAGCCGCGCCTGTGTGCGCGCGAACCGGGCCAGCCTGCTGACGCCAATTTCCGGCGAAACCAGCACCAGGCGATCAGGCCGGGGCAGGCGGGCATCCATGAGCGCGTCCAGTTCATACAAAAGGGCCAGGGCCGCGCCATTGGAATAGCCGATGATATGCATGGGCACATCGGGATGTTGCTGGTGCAGGTAGCCGGCAGCGAGTTGCACCGCGGCCTCCATGTCCTGCCAGGTGGCCCGGACCAGTCCGGAAGGTGCCGTGCCATGGCCAGGCAAACGCAGGTTGATCACATGGTCACCCCGCTCGTGCAGGGTTTGTGCCAGGTGACGGAGGCTGTAGGGAGAGTCTGACAGGCCGTGCAGCAACAACACGGTGGCATTTGGCGCGGAACTGGCCAGCTCGTAACTCCGGTTCCAGTTCTGCGGCCAACGGGCCGGGTCGGACAGGCTGCCGCGGCTGTATCGGTTGATGATGTCGCCGTTGCTCAGTTGAGTTGCAGCATAAACCGTTTCGTCCAGCTGCCGGAACAACCGATCCTCCAGGGCCAGGTATTCAGCGAAGCTCCGCAGCCCGGTGTCCGCGGTGAACTCTTCATCCAGGAATTCGGTGTGCCAGGCAGAGAGGTCGGGACGGTTGTTCAGGTGCACCACCGCCACCGTCAAAAGCGTCAGCAATGCGCCCACCAGCCCGTAGCCCAGCACGCGCAGCAGGTGCTTCGCGGTGCCGAAAATCAGGGCTTTCATGCCAGAGAACTCTGCGCGGATCAGGGCTTCAGCCGGTAATCGAGGGCAGGCTCACGATCACCGAGCAGCGGGCGGTATTCATAGCCATTCCCCCTCTCCTTCTGCAGTTCATCATGCGCGGCCCGCAACCATTCGGGATTCTCATAAAAATCGGCCGCTGTCAGCGCCAGTGTCTTGGCCGCGAGTTGCAGTCCCTTGATGCCGATACCGGTGCCGCCAGCGGCAATCGCCTGCCAGCTGTGCGCCGGAGTTCCGGGCACCCAGGTGGCGGTGGTGAATTCCGCCGTGGGAACGGTCCAGCTGACATCGCCGACATCGGTAGAACCCATGCTCAGTCCGGTTTCCATCTGTTCGATCCCGGCTTCGGAGCCAAGACCGAATTCGGGCGCGTTCAGGGTAGCGAAAATCTCTTCGGCAAATGCCCGCTCCTCGGCGCTGTACCGGATGCCTCCCAGGGCCTCCAGGTTTGCCTGCATGCGCTGGGCAATGATGGAGTTGGGCAACAGGCTGAGGTTGCCGTGCATGATTTCAATATCCACCGTGGTTCCGGTACCGGCTGCCGCGCCGTGGGCCGCCGCTTCCATGCGCTGCCAGATTTCCCGCACGGCGTCCGGGTCCGGGTGCCGCACGTAGTAATACACCTGGGCGAAATCCGGCACCACGTTGGGCGCTTCGCCGCCTGACGTGATCACGTAGTGAATCCGCGTTTCCTGCGGCACGTGCTCACGCATCAGGTTGGTCATGTAGTTGAAGGCTTCCACCCCATCCAGCGCCGAGCGGGCCTTTTCCGGCGCGCCGGCTGCATGCGCTGAAACGCCACGGAAATCAAAGCGGGCGGAGCGGTTGGCCAGCGATGGAGCGATACTGGCGCGATTCACCGAACCCGGGTGCCACGACAACACCGCATCCACATCGTCAAACAAACCCGCGCGCACCATGTAAACCTTACCGCTGCCGCCCTCTTCCGCTGGTGTGCCATAGACCCGCACGGTGCCCGGCAGTTGGTTGTCCCGAAGGTATTGCTGCACGGCCACGGCGGCGCCAAGCGATGCAGTACCGAACAGGTGATGCCCACAGGCCTGGCCGCCCGCCTTCCCCGGAATCTCCTCACGTTCGGGCGAAGCCGTCTGGGTGATGCCCGGCAGCGCATCGAATTCCGCCAGGAAAGCGATCACCGGCTGGCCGGAACCTGCTTCCGCGACAAACGATGTCGGTATACCCGCCAGGCCGCTCTTCACGCTGAAGCCCTGCTCCTGCAGCTTCTGCTGTAACAGGGCTGTACTCTGTTCCTCCAGGTAACCGAGTTCCGAGAGTTCCCAGATTTGCAGCGCAATGTCCTGGTGCTCGGCGTAACGGGCGTCGATGCTGCTGACGATGGTTTCACGGTCAACAGCCAGCACCGGCGAGGTGGACCAGGCCAAGGTGCCGGCCAGGCACAGAACAATCGCCAGCCCGGTGCTGGCCCGTTTATGGATGGGCTTCATGCAAGTACTCGCTGTCATTCCAGTAGTTGGAAAACTCTACTGTAACAGCACCAGGCCGCGAAGTGGTTCAGGCCCGGTTGCACAACTTCAAGGCGAGAATTGGTTGTTTCTCTTGCGGGTGGAATTCGCGGGCAGCTTCGCAGCACGGGTGTCCTGTAAGCCTGTCACCGGGCCAGGCTGCCCGGGTGAGATCGGTTCCGCCAATACTCCGCGTAAAGAGATGGGTGCCTTTGGCGCAAATTCCAGTCGACTGAAAGGCTGCAACGGCTGGCTGGCAATGACCTGCCCTTTGGCGTCCAATCCGTCCGGGTAAACCAGCAGTTCCAGCTGCATGGCGCCAAAGCCTGAAACATTGCCGGACTCGAGCCCGGAACGGTCCACCAGCTGGCGCGGCAACGGGTAACGGAAGCCGTGCAGCCCCGTAAATGCACTTCCGATCTTGCCGGTCACCCTCAAACCGGGATCGTCGACATTGGTGCGCAGCTTTTTCGACTTGTGCACCACCTGGCCATTGCCATTCCGAACCAGCACCTGCACGCGCAGGCTCTTGTGCGGCAGGCCGTCGTCCACCGCCCAGGCGCTGATCACGCCGTTGCGGTCGATGCCGAGCAGCTCACCGCGCAG
>CBFGWJ010000301.1:0-3769 GCA_965652335.1 uncultured Gammaproteobacteria bacterium
GGCTCAACCGGGCTGATCCTGCTGCTGGCACAGTCGTTGTTGATCTGGCTGGCATTCCGGCCATTGCAGGATATTGCCAGCGATGTGGCGGCGGTCGAGTCCGGCGGCAAGGAGAGCCTGGCCGGCAACTATCCGGCTGAACTGGAGCCCCTGGTTCGCAACCTGAACAAACTGCTCAGTACGGAAAAAGCCAACCAGTTACGGTATCGCAACGCACTTGATTCGCTGGCGCACAGCCTGAAAACTCCTCTTGCGGTCATCAAGTCCGGGCTGGAGAGCCCCGATGCCGATTCGGTTTCAGCCATGCAACGCACCGTGGCGGATATGAACCACCTGGTGGGTACGCGCCTGCAGCGTGCCGCCAGTTCCACCCGCCGTACCATGGGCCCGGCCGTTGAAGTCCGCAGCGAGGTGGAAAGGCTGTTGCGCAGCCTCGAAAAGGTGTATTCGCACAAAATGATAAGGACTTCCGTCAGTATTGCTCCCGGCCTGTCATTCCGGGGAGAGCAGCGTGATTTGCTGGAGATCCTGGGGAACCTGCTGGATAACGCTTTCAAGTATGGCCACAAACAGGTACGAATTGCCGCCAGCATCGAAGTCAAAGCCGGACAGCCTGCTGTGTTGAAGGTTTTGGTTGAGGACGATGGGCCGGGTATAGCTCCCGAACAATGGCCATTATTGCTGCAACGCGGTGTGCGGGGGGATGAGCGCGTGGAAGGTCATGGGCTGGGGCTGGCCATTGTTATGGAATTGCTGAACGCCTATGGTGGCACCCTGGATATCGGCCATAGTGAGCTCGGTGGGGCACGGATCGAGCTCAATATGCCCACCGGCTGAATGGCCATTTGGGATTCGAATCAATATGAGCAACAGTATTCAACAATTGCTGGATATCATGCGGGCCCTGCGGGACCCGCAGACAGGCTGCCCGTGGGATTTGCAGCAGGATTTCGCCAGCATTGCGCCTTACGCGATCGAAGAAGCCTATGAAGTTGCGGATGCCGTGCAACGCGGCGATCTGGCCGACCTGCAGGATGAATTGGGCGACCTGCTGCTGCAGGTGGTGTTTCATGCCCAGATGGCCGAGGAGCAACAGTCGTTTGGTTTCGATGATGTGGTGCAGTCGATCTGCGCCAAGATGATCCGGCGTCACCCGCATGTCTTTGGCGATGAACATGAGCGTCAAGCGGACGCAGCTTCGGTTCGGCAAACCTGGGAAACCATCAAGCAGGCGGAACGCAGCGCCCGGGGAAAGGGTGGCGTGCTCGACGGGATCCCGCGTGGCATGGCTGAATTGCAGCGCGCCATCAAGCTGCAGAAACGGGCTGCAACGGTGGGGTTTGACTGGCCCGCGGTTGAGCCGGTCAAAGCCAAGCTGGACGAAGAGCTTGCTGAACTGGACCAGGCGATCAGCGAAGGGCAGCAGCAACCCATCGAAGAGGAACTGGGGGATCTGTTGTTCACGGTGGCCAATCTGGCGCGCAAGCTTCAGGTGGACCCGGCCCGGGCGCTGCGCAGCGCCAATGCAAAATTTGAATCACGTTTCCGAGCGATGGAGGAGATCGCTGGAGGCCAGGAAGGCATGCGGGCACTCGATATCGACGCACTGGAGAGCATCTGGCAGTCTGTCAAGACCGCGCCGGATGTCCCGAAATCCGTCATGGTTTCCCATGCCAAGACCTGATGAATCATTTCGCCGCCATGGCGCCGTCTGGAGACGGATAGATGAATGAGTGGTTGGCCAGCCAGGGAATCAGCACACCGCTTGCGGGCGTTTGGTCGGGGCTGTTGTTGGGCCTGTTGTTTGCAGTGGCTGGTGCCTGGATCAGCGCGCGCCGCGCCGGCCAGGCGGAGCGCAATCGGCTGCAACCGGAAATCGACGGACTGGAACGTGAACTCGGCGATTTGCGCTCCAGCCTGGTTGAGGCTAACCAGAACCAGGCCAGCCTGATGGCGCGCAACGAGGAGCGCGAAAAGAACTTCCAGCAACAGATCAGGCAGCTGGAACAGGCCGAGCTGCGCCTGTCGGAGCACTTCGAGCGCCTGGCGGGAAGGATTTTCGAACAGCGGTCGGAGAAGCTGTCGGATCTCAATCGCAAGCAGCTGGATTCACTGCTGTCTCCCTTGAGTGAAAAACTGACGGAGTTTCGCAATGCCGTGACCGAAACCCATCGCCAGGAGACCGCCCAGCACCAGGTGCTGCATTCCCGGCTGAAAGACCTGGAGCAATTGAACGAGCGACTGCACGAGGATGCCACCCACCTCACACGGGCCCTGACCACCAATGTCAAAGCCCAGGGTAACTGGGGAGAGCAACAGCTGGAGCGACTGCTGGAGTTGGCGGGTTTGCAGCGCGGCCAGGATTACTCCACCCAGTTTTCCGTGACCACCGAAAGCGGGCAGCGGGTTCAACCCGATCTGGTGGTGCACTTGCCGGAAGCCAAGTCGATCGTACTGGATTCAAAAGTCTCGCTGGTGGCCTGGACGCGCTATCAGTCGGCTGAGTCGGATGCGCAGCGCGACAAGGCCCTGAAAGAACATGTTGTTTCCCTGCGCCAGCACATCCGCAACCTGGGGGAAAAACGCTATGCGGAATTGCCCGGGCTGGATGCCCTGGATTTCGTGTTGATGTTTGTGCCGGTGGAAGCTGCCCTGATCGCCGCGCTGCAGGCCGACCCCGAGTTGCCCATATTTGCCCTGAACCATCGTATCGCATTGATTTCTCCCACTAATTTCCTGGCTACGATGCGTACGGTAGCGTCCGTCTGGGCAGTGCACCGGCAAAATCGCAATGCCCATGAAATCGCCCGCCGGGCGGGCTTGCTGTATGACAAGTTCTGCGGATTTATCGATAATTTACAAAGAGTTGGGGAGAGGTTGCAGCAGGCCCAGCAAAGCTATGATGAAGCTTTTGGCCAGTTGTCCACAGGCGCCGGAAACCTGGTCAGGCAAACAGAGATGTTGCGCGAACTGGGCGCGAGGAATACCAGGCAGATTGAAGCCGGTCTCTCCCAACAGTCCGCGGGCGATACATCGTCAGACAGCGCCGGATTGCCGGAACAGAAGCAGGGTTCGAACCAGACCGGGAACAACGAATTGCCCAGCGAGAAACCTTGAGCAAATCGTTGGTGGTAAAAGTGCTTGCAAGATTGAATTGACACAAATTTACAGCTCGGTGATAATGCCCGTCATGGCCCGTCAGTCCTGCGCGCTGGTTTATGGCGATTTGACGAGTGTCTGAAGAAAAACGGCCTGAAAAGCGTGATCTCAAAACGTAAGCAGGTTAAATTTTTTGGAGTGCTGGAAACGGGAAAAGCTCTGACAAAAAGCGCGATCCCAATCCACGAACGGAGAATGAAATGAACATGAAATTTATCACGGGAGTTCTGCTTGCGGCGATGCTGCTGCCGAGCCTGGCGATGGCGCAGACCAACACGCGCGCAACATTTGGTGTCACCAAGGTATTCGGTGACGGCAATGATGAAGCGGAAGTTGCTGTAGCGATTGACTGTAACACCGGCATCATCCTGGACCAGGACAAGCTGCTGTCGAACAACGAGTACGTTGAATTCGTAGTAACCGACTTCACCGAAGGCACGCTGAACTGCTTTATCGTTGAAGGTGAGGTAACCGACGGTTACTCAGCCACCTACACCGGTAACGGCATTGGCGGCGGCTGCGAGTGGGAAGCCATCAATGACGGCGATGCTTACTCCTGCGAAATCCTGAACGAGCCGGATTCAGTGAAAATCGAAGTGACCAAGATCTG
>CBFGWJ010000302.1:0-3766 GCA_965652335.1 uncultured Gammaproteobacteria bacterium
GTAGAACCACAGCATGAAGCCAAACAGCATCCACATGGACGCCAGGATCAGCAGTTCGCTGAGCTTGAGTTCCTCCTCGGCCTCCCTTGGAACCTCAGGCTCCTCGTCGATCCGGAGTTCAGCCTTTTTGGAATCATCATTCACGGGTTGGTTCATTTTCTTTTTCCAGTCCTTATCCGGTCCAGCGGCGGGCATTCATGAACATCTGTCGCCAGGGTGACAGCCGACCCCAATCCCGCGGGGCCCAGGAAAAGTTTACCGTCCTGAGGCTGCGTTCCGGGTGTGGCATGAGTATGGTAACCCTTCCGTCCGCGTTGCATACCCCGGTGATTCCTCCCGGTGAGCCATTCGGGTTCTGCGGATAGGCTTCGGTGGCGGTTCCATGCTGGTCGGTGTAGCGCATGGCCAACTGATCCGCTGCCAGAGCACGGCTGCCGTTGCTGAACTGTGCGCGGCCCTCGCCATGAGCGGTTGCCACCGGAATGCGCGAGCCTTCCATTCCCTTGAAGAACAGGGATTGCGACGGCAGGATTTCAACCAGGCTCAGGCGTGCTTCGAACTGCTCCGAGCGGTTGCGAACGAAGTCAGGCCAATTCCCGGCGCCGGGAATGATGTCGCGCAGGGCTGACAGCATCTGGCAACCGTTGCACACGCCGAGGGCGAACCGGTCTTCGCGCGCGAGGAATTCCGCGAACATTTGCCGCAACGCGTCGGCAAACAGGATGGATTTGGCCCAGCCGCGGCCGGCGCCCAGCACATCACCGTACGAAAACCCGCCGCAGGCCACGAAGCCGTGAAAATCTTCCAGGCGCTGCCGGCCGGAAAACAGGTCCGACATGTGCACGTCCACCGACCGGAATCCGGCCTGGTCGAACGCCACCGCCATTTCCACGTGGCCATTGACGCCCTGCTCGCGCAGAATGGCAACTGCCGGCCTGGCCTGGTGAAAATGCGGCGCCAGGTTCGGCGCTGTGTCGATGGTGAAACTCACCTTCGGCGACATGCCGGGCCCATCCCAACTCACCTGGCCGGCCAGCTCCTGGTCAGCGCATTCCGGGTTGTCACGCAAGCGCTGTACCGCATGACTGGTTTGGGACCATTGCCGCTGCAGTTCCGGCAATCCGGTTTCCATCACCTTCTGGCCATTGCGCCTGAGCGTGAGTGCAGAGCCTGCTACCGGCCGGCCCAGGTCGCGCACGCACTCGGACAGGCCATGGTTGCGCACGCAGGCCAACACCTGCTCGATCTGATCACCCCGAACCTGGATGACAGCACCGGCTTCTTCGGCAAACCAGGCGGGCGCCAGTTCTTCTTCCGGCAGGTTGAGATCCAGTTCGAGCCCGCAATGCGAGGCAAATGCCATTTCGCAAAGGCATGCCGCCAGGCCGCCATCGGAGCGGTCGTGGTAAGCCAGCAGCAGGCCGGCGGCATTCAGTTCCTGGATGGCCGCAAAAAACCCGCGCAGTAACGCCGGATCATCCACATCCGGAACCGTTTTCCCGAATTGCCCGTAAACCTGCGCCAGGCAGGACCCGCCCAGGCGGTTCTTGCCCCGGCCCAGGTCCAGCAACAGCAAGCGGCTGTCCGGCAGCGACAGGTCCAGCTGCGGCGTCAACGAGCGGCCAACATCCGTCACCGGTGCAAATGCACTGACCACCAGGGATACCGGCGCCAGCATGCGCTTTTGGGTTCCGCCGTCCTGCCACACGGTTTTCATGGACAGGGAATCCTTGCCCACCGGAATGGCGATGCCCAGTTCGGGACAGAATTCCAGACCCACGGCCCTTACCGTATCGAACAGGACCGCATCCTGGCCGGCCTCACCCGCTGCAGCCATCCAGTTGGCCGACAGGCGGATGTCTCCGATCCGGGCTATCGGCGCGGCTGCGATGTTGGTGATGGCTTCCGCCACCGCCATGCGCCCCGATGCCGGGCCATTGACCACAGCCAGCGGACTGCGCTCACCCATGGCCATGGCTTCACCGTGGTCGGAATTGAAACCGGCCAGCGTGACGGCGCAATCCGCCACAGGAACCTGCCAGGGCCCGACCATCTGGTCGCGCACACTCAGCCCGCCCACGGTACGGTCACCGATGGTTACCAGGAATGACTTGCTGCCCACAGCCGGAAAGCCCAGTACCCGGTGAGTGGCTTCCAGCAGGTCCAGCTCCCTTGCCTGGAATTCCGGCAACTGCAACGCCCGGCGTTCGGCCACGCGGTGCAGTTTAGGGGTCCGGCCCAACAGGACATCCAGCGGCATATCCACCGCCGCCTTGCCGAAAGTCTCGTCCTGCAGCTGCAGCCGGCGCTGTTCCGTCGCCTGCCCAAGCACCGCATAGGGACAACGTTCACGCTCGCACACCGCCTCGAACCAATCCAGCTCTTCCGGCTTCAGCGCCAGCACGTAGCGCTCCTGCGATTCATTGCACCAGATTTCCATCGGCGACATGGCCGGATCGCCAACCGGAATCCGGCGCAACTGCAGTACACCACCGACGCCACCATCATTCAGCAGCTCGGGCAGCGCGTTGGACAAGCCGCCGGCACCGACATCATGCAGGGAGAGCACCGGATTGTCGGCACCCCGCGCGCTGCAGGCTTCGATCACTTCCTGGCAGCGACGTTGCATTTCCGGGTTTTCCCGCTGCACCGAGGCAAAGTCGAGATCCTCCTGGCCCTGCCCGCTGCCTACGGAAGAGGCTGCGCCTCCCCCCAGGCCGATCAACATGGCCGGACCACCCAGAACGATGATGTGCGCGCCTGCAACCAGCGGCAGCTTGTCGACCAGTTGCTCGCGAATGCTGCCCAGTCCTCCGGCAATCATGATGGGCTTGTGGTAGCCCCACAGGCGGCCACCGATTTGCTGCTCAAAAGTACGGAAATACCCGCACAGCGCCGGCCGGCCGAACTCGTTATTGAACGCTGCGCCGCCGATGGGCCCGTCCGTCATGATTTCCAGCGGGCTGGCGATGCGGTCCGGCTTGCCATGGGATTTGCGCCAGGGCGCTTCCAGGCCGGGAATTTCCAGGTGCGAAACACTGAAGCCGGTCAAACCGGCTTTCGGGCGGGCCCCGCGGCCGGTGGCGGATTCATCGCGGATTTCCCCGCCCGAACCGGTGGCGGCGCCGGGAAATGGTGAAATCGCGGTGGGATGGTTATGGGTCTCAACCTTGATCTGGAAGGCCAGCGGCTCCTGCACCCAGCCGTAGTCGCGTGTGCCGGGTTGCACGAAAAAGCGTTCTCCCGAGGCCCCGGCCAGCACCGCGGCATTGTCATGATAGGCCGACAGGATGCCCTCGGGCGCGTGTGCATGGGTGTTGCGGATCATGCCGAAAAGCGAGTGTTCCGGCTGGTCACCGTCGATGGTCCAGCTGGCGTTGAAAATCTTGTGTCTGCAGTGTTCCGAGTTGGCCTGGGCAAACATCATCAGCTCGGCATCCGTGGGATTCCGCCCCAGCCGGGTAAAACTGGCCAGCAGGTAGTCCATTTCATCGGCCGACAGGGCCAGGCCCATGGCCTGGTTGGCTTCCTGCAAGGCTGCCAGCCCGGCCTGCTGGACATCGATGAACGCCAGCGGCCGCGCCGCGCCGGTATCGAACAGCGACCGCGCCTCGTCGAGGCTGTGCAGCACCGATTGGGTCATGCGGTCATGCAGCAGGCTTTCAACAGCGACATGGCCCCGCGGGTCAGCAAGGTCCAGGCCCTTCAACCACAGCGCCACACCCCGTTCAATTCTCAACACGGTATCCAGCCCGCAACGCCGGGC
>CBFGWJ010000303.1:0-3740 GCA_965652335.1 uncultured Gammaproteobacteria bacterium
CTGAGCTGTTCGCCCAAGGGCGCCAGCATCTCATCCAGGCTTTCAATGACCTGTGCCTGGCCGCGTCGCAAGGCGGCATTCCTCTGCTTCAACCCGCGTGAATACTGTCTCCAGGCTTCCAGAAAGCGGGGTTCCACGTGGAACACGCCCCAATCGAGGAAACGTCGCCGCCCATCCGGGGAACCGCTGACCAACCCGTGGCTGTTGGGCTCCATCAATACCATGGGCAAGGCCCGGGAAAGTTCGCTCAGGGCAGAAACCTCTTCGCCATTGAGGCGTCCGCGCCAATGCTTGCGGCTGCGCTCCAGCCCCAGGCGCTGTGTATCAGCGCCCTCGCATGCCACTGCAAACACCTGGAAAGTTCTTGCATTGTAACGAATCAACTCTTCGCTGGCGGTGGTACGGAAGGATTTACCCCGCGAGAGCAGAAACAGCGCCTCCAGCACGCTCGTCTTGCCGGCGCCATTTTCGCCAAAGAAGTAATTGAGGCCGGGTGCCGGCTGAATGTCCACCGCCTCCAGGTTTCGAAAGTTTTCTATCCTGAGGTGGCTGATGTACATAATCCGCTTGTCCGGAGTTACTGAAACGTGGGTTTATTCCGGGTTTGCCTCTGCAATACCTGTGAACACCACACGGTTCAGCCAAGGGGGAAAATGTTCTGTGGGTTCAAAAGCCACAACGCGAAGCAACGCTGGTCTCGTTGCTCCAGGATCCTTAAGCTCAGAGTTTCAGCGGCATCACGACATGCTGGTCGGGACTTCCACCCACCGAGGAAATCAGGCAGCTGCTGTTGGCGTCGCGCATTTCCAGTATGACTTCCTCGGCTTCGAGGGCATTGAGGGCATCCAGCAGGTAGGTCACATTGAAACCAACCGCCATCTGGTCGAAAGTCAGTTTGGCCTCGAGTTCCTCTTCCGCCTGCTCCTGTTGCGGATTATGCGCCATGATCTTCAGCGTGCTGCCGGATGCTTCAAGCCGCACGCCTTTGTACTTTTCATTGGAAAGGATGGATGCGCGCTGCAGGGCGTGAATCATGGCGCCGCGGTCCAGCTCCATCTTCTTCTCGGTGCCAACCGGGATGACCGCCTGGTAATCAGGGAACCGGCCGTCAATCAACTTGGAAGTCAGGACCAGGCCGGACTTGATCAGCCGGATGTGGTTCTTACCCAGGCCCAGTTGCACCGGGTTGTCCGAGTCGGCCAGCATGCGGGTCAGTTCCAGAACGCCTTTGCGCGGCACGATGATCTGGCGGTTCTGGCCGACATCCAGCTTGCCGTCATGGTCGCAAACCGCCAGCCGGTGGCCATCGGTTGCCACCGTCCTCAATGCGCCTTCCTTGAACTCAAACAACAGGCCGTTCAGGTAGTACCTGACGTCCTGGTTGGCCATCGCAAAGGCTGTTTTGTCCAACAACCTCTTGAGTTTATCTTCTTGAATTTCAACGGTTTTTATAGACTCGACCTGATCGGTTGCCGGAAATTCGTTGGCCGGCAGCGTGGCCAGGGTGTAACGGCTCCGGCCGGCCGAAAAATTCAGCTTTTCGCCATCGAGCGAAACATTGATTTTTACACCATCGGGTAGCATCCGAACGATATCCAGCAACTTGCGTGCCGGAGCAGTGACTTCACCGTCCTGGGCAACATCGGCGGAGGCCTCGGCAATCATTTCCACTTCCATGTCGGTGCCGGTGATCACCACTTTTGAACCTTTGCCCTGGGCCTGGATCAGGAAGTTGGCCAGCACGGGTAAGGTCTGGCGTCTCTCCACCACGCCGATCACCTGGCTCAGTGGTTGCAGGAAGCTTTCGCGCGAGATGCTGAATTTCATACCGGTTCCTTGTCCTTTTTATTAATCTATTTATATATGTAAATGTAGTAGTAATAAGGCCTGTGGGTTTCAGGATAACACGTTTATATTTTTATAAATCAAACACCTGCAGCTGATTTACTGGCCCACAACTGAGGGCGTTTCCTGTGCATGAAATGTGGATAACCCGGCGCCCCGATTTCATCCACAGCTTGTTCACGACCTGTACATGAACCAGTCACCGGCTTATCCCTTTCAGGCTGTGAGCAACCGCAACAACTTGGCCTTGTCTTCACGAAGGCGGCCGTCGGTAGCGCACAATTCTTCAATTCTACGACAAGCATGCAGCACGGTGGTATGGTCGCGACCACCAAAGGCCTCGCCTATTTCCGGCAGGCTGTGTTCCGTCAACTCCTTGCACAGCGCCATGGCCATTTGTCGCGGGCGCGCCAGGTTGCGCGTACGCCTGGGAGACAGCAGGTCAGCAACGCGCAGCTTATAGTATTCCGCTACGGTTTTTTGCGTGTTTTCAATCGTGATCAGGCGATCATGCACCAGCAACAGATCGCGCAACACCTCCTGCGCAAACGCCTCGTTGATCGGCCTGCCGGTGAACCGCGAGTTCGCGTACAGCGTATTGAGGGCGCCCTCCAGGTCGCGGACATTGGACCGGATGCGCCGCGCCAGCAGGAAAGCTACCGCTTCATCGAGCACGCCCCCCCGCTCCTGCGCCTTGTTCATCAGGATAGCAACGCGGGTTTCGAAGTCCGGCGGTTCAATGGCCACCGTCAGGCCCCAGCCAAAGCGTGACCGCAACCGGGCTTCCAGCCCATCGACCTCCTTGGGATACCGGTCGCAGGTCAGGATGATCTGCTGTTTGCTGTCCAGCAGGGCATTGAAGGTGTGAAAGAATTCTTCCTGGGTGCGGTCCTTGCCGGCGAAAAACTGGATATCGTCGATCAACAGCGCGGCGGCGGAGCGATAATGCTGTTTGAACACATCGATGGTGTCGCGCCGCAGCGCCTGGATCATCTCGCTGACGAAGCGTTCGGAATGCAGGTACAGCACTTTGGCAGCGGGGTTGTGCTGGTGGATCAGGTTGCCGGCGGCATGCAGCAAATGGGTTTTGCCAAGGCCGGTACCGCCGTACAACAGCAGCGGGTTATAGGCCAGGCCAGGTTTCTGCGCCACCTGCTGCGCCGCCGCGAACCCCAGCTCGTTGGATTTTCCCTGGACGAAGTTGCTGAACTGGTAGCGGCTGTCGAGCCCGGTATCAAAGGTCCTGCCGGCGCCTGAACTCCGTACCTTGCCGGGCTCGCGATGGTTGGCGACTTCAACCGTAACCGAGTCGCGGGTGTACCCCAGGTGCTCATAAATATCGCGGATGCGCTCCAGGTGATTCTGCGCAATATAGTCGCGAACATAAGCGTTGGGCGCAGTCAGCTGGGTCTGCCCTTTGACTGACCTGGGTTGAAGCGGCCTGATCCAGGTATTGAAGTCTTCGGCCGGCAGCTCCCGTTCGAGGTAGCTCAGGCAGGTTTGCCAGTGATTTTGTGCCATTGTTGTTTGAAGGGTTGTTCCAGCCTGGGTTGAAGCTTGCCGGGTTTCCGGGCGGACAAGTCTAGCGTGCTGTGGATAACTTGACCACCGAAGATCAAAAATCGCCGAAAAAGCCGCTGCGGTGGCGAATGAGCCCCGCTCCGGGCTTGTTGTCGGATGCGTCAGCCGCTACAATTCGCCTCTTGTGTCCATAGTTCGTCTGCGGGGGGAAGCACGGCCAGTCCCTGGCTCCAGCCCCCGAAGCATTCAAGATTCGAGAAAGGAACCGTCATGAAACGTACATTTCAACCCAGCCGTCTGGTTCGCGCCCGTCGTCACGGCTTTCGTGCCCGCATGGCAACCCGGGGCGGCCGTGCCGTTCTCGCTGCCCGTCG